>CAZUHR010000019.1:0-19687 GCA_964620335.1 uncultured Desulfobacteraceae bacterium | reverse complement strand
TGAAATATTGATTAACCCTATGCGGTTCCTCCGGGTTGTACATGATATCCGTCAGTCCGCTGATTCGACCGTCATGCTCACGGCTGATCATCGTATACCAATCAATTCCTTTTTTCTTCAGGTTACGCTCCTCAATCCTCCTGGATGCTGGTGTTGTAATAAGCTCCTGCTCCATATCGCCGGTAGGGCGCTGGTTGATGATTTCCGTGTAAGTTCTGCAGAACCCCTCGATATCTTTCTCAGGACATTCCCGGAAAAATTCGACTTTCGTGTCCCCCGATTTTGTTCTTCCCCTCTGGAGCCATTGCCCTATCATTTGCCAATCAACGTCTTCTAAGTACAAACTGTACTGAACTTCTTCATGGACCAACTCGCCCCGAAGATGCTTGCAGAAATCCAGCCCTAGCGCGTTGTCCGCCTCCGCCATGACAGTATCCCTCTCCAGCAGCCTTGCCGTTTCAAGGATATTTTTAAGCAAAAACGTTGCGATCTTCTTTCTCCGATAATCGGAATCGACCAAGATGCGAACCTGACAGACATGCTTATTGCTCTCGTAATCCGGGGATAATTCCGTATCATAGGATATCGAAGCAAAGGCAATTCCCCTTTCCTTCTCGTCGAACGCCACCCATCTTTTTACGGAATAGAGGGGGTTGGGCGTAGAAAGAAGTCGTCTTACCACTCCACGGTCAGGCAAGCGGCCTTTTTTGTTAAATTCACGGAAAATCGTCTCAGACAGGGTGAAATAAGCCTCCCACAGATCCTTAGGAGCCTCCCTGGGGATAAACACAACTAAAGAAATGGTTTTTGAAAACCTGGGAAGATTCGATTCCAAGTATTTGACCTCCATTCTGACAGAATGAATCATTCAATGAATCCTATGACGAATGATTCTTTCGATGACCTGATTGAATTCGAGCCCTTTCTGAAAGGCTGCAGCCACAAACCCGGCGTCAGGCGATAGACAGGGATTCGTATTAATCTCAAGCACCCATGGTTGGTTATCTTTGTCAACCCTGAAATCAACCCGCGCATAGCCCCGCACGTCGAAGAGTTCCCAGCACTTTTTCGCCAATGTGCCGAGTCGCAAAAGCAGGGGTTGATCGCTCCCCGGGATTTCGAAACTGCGGCATGTATGGTCGTATTCAAAAGAGGCGTGATCCCACTTTGCCTTGTAATCCACGATCCTCCATTTGTCTTCGGGATAATTATGAAAACGGATTTCGGCAGGGGGCAGCACCTCCTGCCCTTCATATGAGGCCAGGAGCGAAAGGTTGAACTCCCTTCCCTCGATGTAGCTTTCGGCAAAGCAGGCTCCCCCTAGTTTGTGCGTACGTTGACCTAGCTCGGAAAAGAGTTGTTGCGGATCCTCGACCCGAAGGACGGAATCCTCGTCAAGTCCGATGGAGGCATGTTCCCATATGGATTTGATGATATAAGGCCCTTTTGGCAAGGTATTTCCGTGATCTAATCCATTCGCCAGGAAACTCTGCGGTGTTCGGATCCCTGCCCCCTCCAGTACCTTCTTGGCGATGATTTTGTTTGATGTCATATAAAGAGTATCTGCAGAAGAGCCCGTGTATGGAACCCCCAGGAGTTCAAGAACGGTGGGGACAAGATGGATAAGGCGGCCATGACCTTCCACAGATTCCACAAGATTGAAGACCAGGTCGGGTTTGAGCCTTTTTAACTCCCGCATTAAGGCCTTCATGTCCATGGTGAGAGCGAAACGCATTGATTCATGACCCAAGTCTTCCAGGGCGTGACCGACAGCATTCGCTTGCTCCAGAACGTCTCTTTGATCGGGGTATGCACCTGTCTCGGCTATCCGATCATGTAGAATAGCAATCTTCATGGTATTTTCTAGGGGCGAGGCCGGCAGGAGAAAAGTGGCGGACTTTATCAGAAGTCATCGAATAGGGGACTCTTGATCGAGCGGAATCCATGATCCTCGCAATAAGGTCGCCATAGGTCACCCCCGCCAGGTTACAGAGAATCGGCAGGTCAGAGATATCCGGATTAAGGCCTGCAAGGGGATTGATCTCGAGAAATTGAAGGTTTCCGTTTTTGTCGGCCCTCAGATCGACACGTCCCGCGTCCCTGCAACCGAGTCCCCGCCAGGCCCCGAGGGCTATCTCCTTTGCCTCCTCAGCCGGGGCATCCACGATCAGGCGATATTGGATAAGCTCCTCAAATCTCTTTTTGTTCACATAGGAGTAAGCACCGGCCTCCGCCGTTTTTTGCAGAACGACCTCTATCACCCCAATAGCTGTGGCATTTCTGCCGGTGCCTGTTATCCCCACCGTGAATTCTCGCCCCGGTAAGTAGGTTTCGATGAGCACAGGCTGTTGGAAGACCAACAGAAGCTTCCGGCAGATTGAGGCCAGATCCTCCTTCCTATCGATATTTGATGCAACACTGATTCCTTTACTGGTGCCTTCGGCAACGGGTTTGGCAAAGAGGGGAAAGGGCAGATCGACCTTCAGGATATCCGATGGATCATTCACAACGCAAAAATCGGGCGTGGGAATCCCCAGATCACGGATCACATGCTTAGTTAGCCCTTTGTGCAGGGTCAGGGCTAGCACCAGCGGGTCGGAAAAAGTGTATGGGATATCATAGGCATCCAGCAAAGCAGGGACCTGGGCTTCGCGACCGAACCCTCTGAGTCCTTCGGCGATGTTGAAAACGATATCCCATCGATCGCCGGCCGCCAATCGTAATGTCAGACCCTTGATACTTCCTATCGGATCTGTCGTGTACCCTAAATCCTGAAGAGTCCGGTCGATGGAATCAAGCGTATCGCGGCGATCAAACTCTGCGGTCTCCTCTTCTGTTAAACCATCCGCCAGATAGTCCTCACGGAGGTCATAAGTCAATCCTACTTTCATTATCTGTCTCGTCCTCCTTCTTCATTGAATGAATTAGCCACCAAGCAGTTTACCCCACCCTGCCGCCCGGGTCAGGATAGCGAAAAATTCGACCCTCGTAGTTCCTCAACAACAGATCATCTCCTTCTCGCCCGATAACGTATTCGGGAATCAACGGGATTTTACCACCTCCTCCCGGGGCGTCGATCACATAACTCGGCACAGCATAGCCCGAGGTGTGTCCACGCAATCCCTCGATCATCTCAATCCCTTTTTCCACAGGCGTTCGAAAATGACCTGATCCCGAAATTGGATCACACTGATACAAATAATAGGGCCTGACGCGAATCTTGAGCAGGCCCTGAAGTAACTTCTTCATTGTCACCACATTGTCATTGACACCGGACAAAAGAACCGTCTGGCTTCCCAAAGGAATACCAGCATCAGCCAGGATACCGCATGCATGAGTCACTTCGGGTGTCAGTTCATCAGGATGGGTGAAGTGAATGCTCATCCACAGAGGATGGTAGCGTTTCAGCGTACGGGCCAGTCGTTGCGTAATACGCTGAGGCAAGACAACCGGGACTTTTGTGCCGATCCGCAAGATTTCTACATGGTGTATCTTTCGCAACCTCGAAAGAAGCCATTCAAGACTTTCATCCGACAGCGTCAGAGGGTCTCCACCTGAAAGAAGCACGTCCCTGATCGAAGGGCAGCTTTCGATATAGGCAATGGCTTTCTCCCAACGCCTCTTGTTAAAGGGAGGACCCGTTCCATTGCCGACCATTCTCGAGCGGGTACAGTACCGGCAGTAAGTCGAGCAGAAATCGGTCACAAGAAAAAGAACACGGTCAGGGTATCTGTGGATGATGCCCGGCACAGGACTGTTATGATCTTCGCCCAGAGGATCTTCGGCTTCATCGGGAGAAATAGTGAACTCCGCAGTGACCGGCACGACCGTGCGGCGCAGAGCTTGGTTTGAATCCTCCTTTTCCAGGAGGCTTGCAAAATAGGGTGTGATGGCCAGAGGGATTTTTTTTCTCAGGCCGGTGATAGCCTTTACTTCATCTTGGGAAAGATCAAGAATGCGGCTGAGCGAGTTAATGTCTCTGATGCGGTGTCGCAACTGCCACCGCCAGTCGTTCCACTCCGCCGAGGTAGTATTAGGAAAGAATTCCTTGATGAAGGTGGAAGCGCGCGCAGTGCATCGGAACCTTGGAATGCGAGAAATCTTTAGAACGGGTATGATCTCTGGTTTTTTCTCATAATGAAAACTATCTCCGGGGACAGCGGATGTACCCGGAGGTTCAAAATCTTCTGTATTGCACTCTTCTTTTAGCATGCCTTTTGTCTCACCCCTCTTTCCTCATATGTGGGGACCATTGTCCCGCATTTGACCTCAAGGCAAAATACGTGCCATATTAGCAAGTCATTGATTTAGTTTTATCTTTCTTTCGAAACTCCTTCGCCTTGCATTCAACCGGCCCTCCTGAGGCATGCCAGAAAAGACGTTTTGAGCTTTTAGGCGGCTCAGTTCAGGCTAATATATTGAAAATACATAAATTATGGGTTGAGAAATGAGAGTTCCGGTATTCGTGGAATGAGGAACTGGCAGTTCCCATTTCTCCCTCATAGGCCTTAGGAATCCCCATTTCCTTCCGGCATTAGTTTTCTGCTGAGAGAGAAAGGAAGCCAAGACCGAAGAAGGCCATCAAACCGCGCAAGTGGAGGAGGAGTCATACGGCCCCTTTCATCAAAATCGGAACCCGAAGTTCTCTCCGTGTGGCTCAGACTATATCATCTCAGCTCTTTTTTGAAGTCTTTGTCTGAAAGGGTGTGATCTGCTGTTTCACTTGACTGCTCTTACACTTTGGGCATCGGAACTTTTTCTTTTCATATTCCGATATGGATATGGTCAATGAAAAGCCTTTTTTACATTTTTCACACTTGAATTGATATTCCGGCATGATAAAATCTCCTGATATTATCCTCCTTCCGGCACGCTGCCCATTCATAAAAAATTGGAAGAAGTTGGAAAAAGAATGATTAATACATATCCTCCGGCGGCATCTCAGGCATGGCCGGCACCTTCTTTTTCGGCTTTTCCGCCACCATGGCCTCCGTAGTCATAAGCAGACCGGCCACGGATGCGGCATTCTGAAGGGCGAACCGGGCCACCTTGGTGGGATCCACGACCCCGGCTTTCATTAGGTCCTCATACACACCCGTCTCCGCATTGAACCCCAATGGCCCTTCGCCCTGTATGACCTTCTGCACAACGATGGACCCCTCAAAACCGGCATTGTTGGCAATCTGTCTGACCGGCTCCTCAAGGGCCCGTTTGACCAGTTTCACGCCCAACTGCTCATCACCCTGAAGTTTAAGCGTGTCAAGGGACTTCATGGCCCGAATAAAAGCTACGCCGCCTCCGGGAACGATACCCTCTTCCACAGCCGCCCTTGTGGCGTTCAGTGCGTCCTCCACCCTGTCCTTCTTCTCCTTCATCTCTGTTTCGGTGGCGGCCCCCACATTTATAACCGCCACACCTCCAATCAGCTTTGCCAGTCTCTCCTGGAGCTTCTCCCGGTCGTAGTCGCTGGTCGTGTCCTCGATCTGGACTCGTATCTGTTTCACGCGCCCTTCCAGGGCCTTCCGGTCGCCTCCCCCGTCAATAATGGTGGTGTTATCCTTGTCCACGGCGACCCGCTTAGCGGTCCCCAGGTCATTCAAGGTTACGTTTTCCAGTTTTATACCCAGGTCCTCGCTAGCCACCTGTCCCCCAGTAAGAACAGCAATATCCCCCAACATGGCCTTGCGCCTGTCACCAAACCCGGGGGCCTTAACAGCAGCACATTTCAGTGTTCCGCGAAGCTTGTTCACTACCAAAGTTGCAAGGGCCTCTCCCTCCACATCCTCAGCAACAATCAATAAGGGTTTTCCCATCTTGGCTATTTGCTCCAGGATCGGCAATAGATCTTTCATGTTGCTGATTTTCTTTTCATTCAAAAGGATGTAAGGCTCTTCCAGTTCAACCTCCATATTCTCAGGGTCCGTCACAAAGTATGGGCTCAGGTAGCCTCGGTCAAACTGCATTCCCTCCACGATGTCCAGGGCGGTCTCCATGCCCTTGGCTTCTTCTACGGTGATGACGCCTTCTTTCCCTACCTTCTCCATGGCCTCGGCGATGATGTCGCCAATAGTACTGTCGTTGTTTGCGGAGATGGTGCCTACCTGGGCGATCTCGATCTTATCCTTGGTGGGTTTGGATATTTTTTTTAGATGTTCAACTACAGCATCCACAGCCTTTTCAATGCCGCGCTTTACGGCAATGGGATTGGCACCGGCAGTGACCAACTTGGCCCCCTCTCTGAATATAGCCTGGGCCAGGATGGTCGCCGTCGTAGTTCCGTCCCCGGCCATATCCGAGGTCTTGGAGGCCACCTCCTTGACCATCTGGGCTCCCATGTTCTCGAATCTGTCTTCGAGTTCGATCTCCTTGGCCACGGTGACGCCATCCTTGCTGATCTTGGGGGAACCCCACGATTTTTCAATTAGCACATTTCTCCCTTTGGGCCCCAAAGTAACCTTTACGGCATCGGCCAGGGTGTCAACACCCTTGAGCATCCGCTCCCTGGCTTTTGAACTGTATGTGATCTCTTTTGCACTCATTTTTTTCAAACCTCCCTTATTTATTTAGGTCTCGATAATCCCGAGGATGTCTTCTTCTCTCATAATGAGGTGTTCTACGCCGTCAATCTTTATCTCCGTCCCGGCATACTTTCCAAAAAGGATACGATTATTCTCTTTGACCGCCATGGAAATCCGTTTCCCCTTTTCGTCGAGCTTTCCCGGCCCCATGGCCACGACCCTTCCTTCCTGGGGCTTTTCCTTAGCAGTATCCGGGATGATGATTCCTCCCGTTGTCTTCTCTTCCTCCTCAATCCTTAGGACAAGCACTCTGTCATGCAAGGGTTTGATCTTCATTGTATAAACCTCCTCCCTTATGTATGATTATAGGATACGATTATTATCAGCAAATTGTATGCCATCCTTTTAAGCTATTGAAGTTATTTATATAATTATGAAGAAAAGGATATCAAAAGGAACTGCCGATTCGCATGGCCTTTTTAAAAACAGGAGCTTGATTTCTCGAACATTCTCTATTATGCTTCAACTTATTGAAATTGAGGGCAAATCAGGAAAAGGAATTCCGAGTTCTCAAAATACGGCTATCGGAACTCAAGGTTCCCTTTCGCCATTTATAATTTCCGGCAGATTGGAATAGAAAAATGAAATCCATCCTTTTGGTATCCAAAGAAAAAGCGGTTTTTGAAATAATTCATCACGCTGTTCGGCCACATTTTAGAATTGGGGAAGCTCCAAACATAAAAACTGCTTTAGAGGTACTCAGAAAAAAACGCTATGACCTCCTCTTTATTGAAATAGAAATTCTTATGGATGTGAAACAGGATGATGGGTATAAGGAAACTTTTCGTCCGTTCTGGCAGATGTACCCCACACTTGAGATTGTCGTTTTATCATCCAAAGAGATGATTCGAGAGGCAGTAAAGGCCGTAAAGGCGGGAGCAAGCTACTACTTAACCTATCCTATTGACCCTGAGGAGATCAAACTTGTTGCAGATACCGCCTACGATTCCTTGATCAAGGCTTCGGAGTTGGATTATCTTCGAGACCGGTTTTGGAACACTGACTGGCTGGAAACGATACAAACAAAAAGTGAATTGGTGAAAGAGGTTTATGAGAAGATTCGTTCCGTGGCGCCGACAAAAAGTACCGTACTGCTCACCGGGGAGACAGGGACGGGAAAAGGGGTTATGGCCAATATCATTCATCAGCATAGCAACCGGCGTGAATCTCAGTTCATTGCCGTGCATTGTGGCGCAGTCCCGGACACCCTTTTGGAAAGCGAGCTTTTCGGCCACGAAAAGGGGGCCTTCACAGGTGCTGTCAAGAGGAAACTGGGCAAATTCGAGATCGCCAAAGGAGGAACCATCTTCCTTGACGAGATTGGCACTATTACGCCCTCGGCACAGATCAAGCTCCTCCAGGTCCTGCAAGACGGGTCTTTTCAACGGGTCGGTGGAGAGGTAACCCTTCAGGCCGATGTGCGAGTCATTGCCGCAACCAACGTGGATTTGAAAAACATGTGCGACGAAGGGCGTTTCAGAAAGGATCTCTTCTTTCGGCTCCATGTCTTTCCCATAGAGGTCCCTCCCTTGAGGGAAAGGGTTGAAGATATTCCTTATCTCGCAATGGCCTTCCTGAAAAAGATGAACAGGGAGAATCAGAAAGAGATTCATGATATAGATTCTCTTGTCATGGACGCTCTGAAGCACTATCTGTGGCCGGGAAACATTCGGGAATTGGAGAACCTGATTGAGAGGGCCTACATCCTTGAAAATTCTCATGTGCTCATGCCGGAGAGTTTCCCCGGTGAACTATTCCCGCGCGATTTTCCATCGGCAAATATCCTCGTAGATTCCTCTTTGACGCTTGCAGAGGTCAAACGAAAGGGTTTGGAGGACATTGAGAAGAACTACCTTAGAGAGCTTTTGACGGAACATAAAGGTAAGATAAATGATTCTGCGGCAACAGCCGGTATAACTACACGCCAGCTTCATAAACTAATGGCCAGACACGGCCTCAAGAAGGAGGCATTTAAATAGCATTTTACCGCATCAGATAAATAAAAAGGAAAAATGAATTCCGCTTTTGGAATAAAGGGAACGCGAAGTTCCTATCCTCCAGCTTTCCCAGTTTATTTAACGTCTTAAAGAAGTTTTGAAATACCTTTACATCCTATTTTTCTTCCCGAGGCACTACCCATAATAGGTCTTTTAGGTTCCGGTGTGCACCAGCCTACCGGACGAAATACTTGAAATATAGGCGATTTCTGCTTTGGCATGCAAATTGCTCCACCTTTTGAGTAAATGAAAGGCGCAATTTCCTATTCAGACCCAGGTGAGGTCCTGTCACATGCAAGCATTAGCATACAAAGGTGAAAGGAAGAATCCTTAAAAACCTCCCTCTACAAGCTGATCGCTTCGATAAGCGATAACATCAGCCCGGACGAAGAGGATCTGGTGGTTGCAGCCGTTTTGGACCTGATTGAATCTGGCAAGGCAAAGAAGGTTGATGCTTTGCGTGGGCTATGCTCCGATAATCTGACTGACAGACTAGGCCTCCGGAGCGGATCCGATCTATTTACTATTCATTTATTATGTTGGATTGAATGACGAAGAAAAATGAATGTGTTGTCCTAAAGGGACTAATCATGCCCGCTGGATGGGACGAAAAGGGCAATGTGGTCTTCATCGTCCTATCGGGCTTTGATGAAGAGGAGTACCTCATTGATAAAGATGAAACAGGCATGAAACTTTTTTCTTTGCTTAGGGCCAGGGTCCAGCTCAGCGGAATCGTGAGAAAAGAAGAGGGTATAAAGAAAATCACGGTCGAGACCTTCCATATTATCTAAGGAGCTTGCCATGCGGAATCTTTCTCCAATGTTGTTTTTGCCACTATAGAAAAGAAACGATCTATCGACTAAGTTCTTTAAATGGAAATTTTCAAAAAGCACACCAAAGTCTCACATCTCACACCGATATTGATGGACACTAAAAGCCGTATCGCTGGTTATGATCTGGCGCGGGCCCTATCCTTATTCGGGATGTTCTTAATCAATTACTGGGTTCTGTTTGACGATTGTAACTCCGATCCTAAATGGCTGGTGTCTTTTTTAGATATCATTCAGGGCAGGGCAGCGGCCCTATTTGTAATTCTCGCGGGTATCGGGATCTCCCTGCTATCACGTCAAGCCTACCTGGAAAAGGATGCTGCCGCTATGCAAACAATCCGTCATAGCATGCTGAAACGGGCTCTATTCCTTTTCACTATCGGCTTATTGAACTGTATCCTGTGGCCTTCGGATATATTGCATTTTTATGGGGTCTACTTCGCTATCGGAGTGTTTCTGATGACAGTTTCCAATCATCGGTTAGGGGCACTGGCTCTCCTATCGATCACTGCCTTTTCCATCCTGTCGTTTATGCTCGATTTTGACAGAAGCTGGGACTGGGAGGTAAACTCATTAAAAGACCTTCTCAATGTTCCGGGAATACTCTATCATCTTTTTTTCAGCGGGCAGTATCCTGTTTTTCCCTGGCTCGCCTTCCTGATTACGGGCATGTGGCTTGGAAGACAGAACCTGTATAACCGCGTTTTTAGAAGGAGATGCCTGCTTGCAGGGCTGGGTGCCTTTTTGAGTGCCGAGATCGCCTCATGGATGGCATTTCGCATATTTGATCAAAGACTATTATATGGCCTTGATATAGAAGAAATTCTCCCATGGATTGCCATTATTGACCCGTGGGAGCCCATGCCCCTCTTTGTGATTTCGGCCATCGGCAGCTCTTTGTGCGTGATTATCTTTAGCATCATACTTGCGCAAAGATTCAAGAGCAGCATGTGGCTCTTAGCCTTTTCAGCGATTGGCCGATTAACCTTAACGCTTTATGTCGCACATATCCTTTTAGGTTGGGTGGTTTTGCTAATCATGAATATGTTCAAATGGCATGTCTACCTCTTAACCCTGTGGGGATCAGGACTTTTCTACATGGGAGGGATGCTCTTCGCCTATCAGTGGAAAAAATATCACGAGAAGGGGCCGCTGGAGTGGGCTATGCGTCGTTTTGCACTATATTCCGTATACAACCCAAGGGGGCCGCTCCCGCTGAGGCATGATCACATGGAAAAGGCCTTAAATGCCTCATTTTCGAGTGGGGGATAGGGTATGGTGCATGTTAAAGTCAGCATGGCCCTGAAGACCCTCCGATTTTCTTTGGAATGGCTATAATATGGAAAAAGACGATATGATCATAGATGAACTTTCCACTCAAAAGGATTCTCCGGCATCTTCCTTCAAAAAAGAGCCGTTAAAAAATAGTCTAGATTCAGGCCCTAACAGCCCGTTTCTGGCTCAGGGACCGGGCTCCCTTTCATTGCTTGATGACGCCAGCCCCCAGGCCCCTATCATTGCACCCGAACTTGAAACACAAAAGGCAGTGGCCGCAGATCCAGGTCAGCCCCTGGAGGACAGGCTTGAGGCCTATGAAGATATTATGGAATCGGAGGTCGGCGACACGACCCTGACACGCTCTCGAAACGTGGAAAGGGAAGTGGGTCTACGCCAGATCTACCTTAAATTTGAAGGAGGAAACCCGACAGGAACCCAGAAAGACCGTATTGCTTTTGCTCAAGTCAGGGACGCCTTGCGTCGCGGTTTTGATGCCATAACCGTGGCTACTTGTGGTAATTACGGCGCGGCTATGGCGATTGCCTCCTCCATGGCCGGATTGCAGTGTATTATATATATTCCGGAAGGGTACCACACCAAGCGGATTGAGGAGATGGAAAGGTCTGGAGCCCAGTTCATTAGAGTACCGGGGGATTATGAGAATGCGGTTCAGTTATCCCGGGAAAGGGCAATAACCGATGATATCTATGACGCCAATCCGGGTGGGGCGAACACAGCTCTTCAACTCAAGGGCTATGGAGAAATTGCCTACGAGATCTATGATGAGCTTAGGGATGCGCCTGCCTTTGTTGCCGTGCCAGTATCAAATGGCACAACATTGGCCGGAATATATAAAGGCTTTGTTAGCCTTTACCGTAGAGGTAAAACATCTCGAATACCCCGCATGGTCGCCGGATCGTCACATGGCAAGAATCCTATTATAAGGGCTTTTATGAAAAACATGCCCCATTGTGAGGACCTGGAGCCTTCTATGATTCGTGAAACCCTTGTGAATGAGCCCCTGATAAACTGGCACGCCATTGACGGTGATCATGCCTTGGAGTCGATCCGAAAAAGCGGGGGCTGGGCTTCTTATGCAAGCGATAGTTCTATGCTCTCCTATGCCCGTCTACTCAGGGACAAGGAGGGACTGAGTGTTCTACCCGCCTCCACTGCCGGTCTCATAACCCTTATTGAGAAACATCGGAAGCAATCCCTTCCCGGTGACCGATATGTGGCCATTCTTACGGGGAGAAAATCATGAATATTTTTCCTGAGGGGAACGCGATTATCTATTGCGAAGGGGCTTTTTCAACCCCCAACGGAAAAACGGCCCATGGCCTGGTTCGAAGAACGGAACGCTATCGGGTCCTGTCCGTGGTGGATTCGATGCATGCCGGCAGAGATGCCGGGACAGTCCTGGACGGAAGGCCCAGGGGCATTCCAATCCATGGAAGTGTCCGGGCTTCGATAGAGAGCTTAAAGACGATGAGGGATCCGGCCACCCACCTGGTCATCGGACTCGCTCCCGACGGAGGCAGACTGAGCCCCGAAGCGCGCAATGATGTGATAGAGGCCATTGAACTGGATCTCCATGTGGATTCGGGTCTCCATGATTTTTTATCTGAAGATGAGGAGATCTCGCGTCTGGCCTTGGAACATGGGATTAGAATCAGGGATGTGAGAAAGCCTCCACCTAAGAAGGATCTCCACTTTTTTACAGGCAAAATAGAGCAAGTCACCTCTCTTAAGGTGGCAGTCTTGGGTATGGATTCGGCCATAGGGAAAAGGACAACCGCATGGGTCCTCTCAGATGCCATCCAGACAAGAGGTTACACGGTGGAGTTTGTAGGAACGGGACAGACCGCATGGATGCAGGGCGTCCGGTACGGTGTCATCCTAGATTCCCTGGTCAATGATTTCGTTTCTGGAGAGATCGAGCATGCGGTATGGTCCGCCTGGACAGAGATGAGGCCGGATGTCATCCTCATCGAGGGGCAGGGAAGTCTAATGAATCCTGCCTATCCAGGGGGATTCGAGGTTCTGGCTGCAGGAAGACCCGATATGGTTGTGCTTCAGCATGCACCGGCTCGAAAAGATTATGATGGGTTTCCCGGATATCCTCTTCATTCGCTCGAAAAACAGATCCAGGCCATTGAACTCATTTCCGGAAAGCCCGTTGTCGCCATAACGATCAACCACGAAAACCTGGATTTGGGAGAGGTCCCCGAACTCTGTGCTGAAATAACAAAAGTAACGGGCCTCCCGGCCTGTGATGTGCTTTTACAGGGGGCTGAACTGGTGATCGATGGCCTTAAACCCCATTTGCAAAAAATTATATTGAGAGGCGCAGAGGTTGGTAAAGAACACGAGCGTTCATGATAAGGATCAAACAAGAGATTCCCTGGACATCCTCGGGGTTATTCAGAGGCTGGAAATAGGACCGCCCATAATTGAAAAGAGGCGTATCACAGTCCCCTACAAACTCGTCCGGAAAGGGCAGACGGAAGCAACAGATCTCCTTTACCGATTTGAGGAAGACCTCCTTATACCGGGTGATCGCGATTCTATGAATCTCGCGAGCATGATCTCCGTCCAGGTAGCATTGAATTACGGCCTATTTTGCGATGAGATCATCTTCAACGGCGTGTTCGACGATATTGACCGCCGTTTCATTATTGAGATGGTGCGAAATACGGCGCGTGAAATCTTTGTGAAAAAGATTCTCGAAGACAATCCATTTCTCCAGGGAGAGGTTACAGAGATCCCAGCGATCAAACGTCAAAGCTACCTTCGGGCAAAGGTGATATTCAATGATGAAAAAGTCCACGATTGGGAGGATAACAGGTTTTCAACATGGAAACCGCATTCAGATCGCTATGCGGTACTTTCCAGCGGGGGTAAAGACAGTCTCCTGAGCTTCGGACTTATGAGGGAGATGGGTTATGAGTGCCACCCCATCTTCCTAAATGAGTCTGGGAGACACTGGTTTACCGCTTTAAATGCCTACCGCCACTTTGCAGAAAATATCCCGAATACCTCACGGGTCTGGACCAATTCCGACAGGGTTTTTACATGGATGCTCCGTCATCTGCCTTTTGTTCGAAAGGACTTTGCAGACATCCGGTCCGACGAATATCCTATAAGGCTTTGGACCGTTGCTGTTTTCCTTTTCGGGGCACTGCCGATCATGAAAAAAAGAAATATCGGCCGTCTCGTCATAGGAGACGAGTTCGACACTACCCGAAGGCTTTCCTATAAAGGTATAACACACTATGACGGTCTTTATGATCAAAGCCGTTATTTTGACAACGCCCTGAGTCGCTATTTTTATCGCAAGAAATGGGAAATCAGTCAGTTTTCCATTTTAAGGCCCCTGTCAGACTTGCTGATCGAAAAGATACTGGTTGAACGTTACCCCGATTTGCAGGAGCTTCAGACCTCCTGTCATGCTACGCACAAGGATGAAGGCCGGGTAAGACCGTGCGGGCGATGTGAAAAATGTCGGCGAATTGTCGGTATGTTGATGGCAATCGATGCTGATCCCACACGATGCGGTTATGCACCTGAACAGGTAGATCGATGCATGAAAGATCTGGTCAGTAAAGACATCAACCAGGAGAGGACCGGTGTGGAGCACCTGGGGCATCTTTTGACTGAGAAAGGTCTTATTAATAGACCCTTTGTAGGATCTGTAAAGGCCTGCGAAAGACCTTATATGATGAAGCTGCGGTTTGACCCGGAAAAATCACCTCTGGAAGGGATTCCTATGGGCGTCCGAGAGCCCTTGTACCGTATCTGTCTTGAGCATGCCAATGGAGCGACAAGAAAAAATGGACGTACCTGGATGGACTTCGATCCCATAGCTGACCCGGCATTAAATCGACCCTATCCATTCGATCCTCCGGCAGTCACCTCTCTAATGGACCAATATGATCCCGAGCCCTCGATTCAACATGGAAGGGATTATATCCTGGGGGAGTTGACGTGGCCGGAGGCTGAGAAACGTTTTAAGGAAGTAGACGTGGCTCTCCTGCCTGTGGGTGCTATTGAACAGCATGGCCCGCATCTCCCCTTGGATTCAGATGCCTTTGATGCCGATTATCTCGCCCGGCGTGTTGCTGAATCTTGCAGTGAGCCCAAACCCTTTGTTCTGCCTCTGATATCCTATGGGGTGTCTTACCACCACGAAGACTTCAGTGGAACAATCAGCGTCAGCCCTGAAACCCTCTCTAAGATCGTTTATGACATCGGCATGAGTGCCGTTCGCCACGGAATTACCAAACTGGTGATTATCAATGGCCATGGAGGGAACGGCCCGGCCCTGCATTTTGCCGCCCAAATGCTCAACCGAGACACCCATATCTTCACTTGCGTGGACACGGGCGAGACCAGCGATCCGGACATCTATGCCATGGCGGAAACACCCAACGACGTTCACGCAGGAGAGATCGAGACGAGCACAACGTTGGCCACCCGCCCCCATTTGGTCAGACCCGGCAAGGCGCGAAAATTCATTCCCCGCTTTTCCAGTCGATACCTCGACTTTACGTCAAAGAGAAGTGTAGGGTGGTATGCCCATACCTCTAAAATCTCTTCCTCAGGCGTCCTTGGCGACCCGACCAAGGGGACCAGGGAGAAAGGGGAGCGTATGTGGCAGGTTATGATCAAGCACCTGGTGGAGTTTGTTGAGGATCTCAAAGGTATGAGCCTTGATGAGATCTACCAGAAACGGTATTAACATTATGAAAATCACTGGAATAGAGGCCTTGCCGGTGGTGATGCGCCTGGCTGAACCTTACACCATCGCTTACGAAACAATACGCGAAACCACAAACATTTTTCTTCGTATGGAAACAAGCGGGCGCATAGTAGGCTATGGATGCGCGGCACCGGATGCACAGGTGACCGGGGAGACGGCAGGGGCTACACTGGATGTCATAAACAACGTGGCGGCACCTGCCATCAAAGGATCGGATCCACTTCGACCGGCCCTGCTCCTTGAAAAGCTCAAGCCTCTCCTGAAAAACCACCCTTCCGCCCTCGCAGCCGTGGACATGGGTCTGTTTGACATCATGGGAAAAGTGAGCACCCTTCCTCTATGGAGGATCTTGGGCGGGTTCAGGGATCGGATAAAGACCAGTGTGACCATTGGCATATTGCCTGAGAAGGAAACGGTTGATCAAGCCCGCAAACTCATATCCCAAGGATTCAAGTGCCTGAAACTAAAGGGCGGTATCGATGTGGATTCCGACATCATAAGGGTCCTGAAGGTCAAGGAAGCAGTTGGTAACGGAATCGAGCTGCGTTTTGACGCCAATCAGGGCTTTACCGTTGAAGAGGCGGTCAGATTTGTCAAAGAGACTCGAAAGGCCCAACTTGAACTCATAGAGCAACCTACACCCAAAGGGCAGCCTGATATGTTAGGGCGGGTGACAGGCGGTGTTCACATCCCTGTCATGGCCGACGAGAGTCTGGTGACCTTGAGGGACGCCTTCCGTATTGCTCGAAGAGACCTGGCTGATATGGTCAATGTAAAAATAATGAAGGTAGGTGGAATTTCCGAGGCACTCCAGATTAATGCGGTTGCTCGATCGGCTGGTTTGGAGGTGATGGTTGGCTGCATGGATGAGGCGGCCCTTGCTATTGCAGCCGGCCTACACTTCGCTTTGGCTCGTCCTAACGTGGTTTATGCTGATTTGGATGGCCATCTGGGACTCCTAAATGATCCTTCAAAGAGTTCCGTCATCATTCGTAATGGTACCCTTTTCCCGACTGACAGACCCGGACTTGGCTTTAATTTACAGGATTTTTCTTAAGAGCTGTGCACATTCTTTTAAAGAACAGAACATTTTGAGAATCTAAAAAGACTGTGTTTTATAAAATTATTACGATACTATTTGTTATGGTTGACCTATTTATTTTCGTTAAAAACAAAAAAGAAAATTAGGAAAATGGAGAAACAAATAAAAAAATGGTCTTCGGGAGCCATGGTAGGTATCACAAGACAGGTAGCGTGGAACCTGCTTCTCATATCATTAGGCAGCTTTCTCTGTGCCGTGGCAGTCAATAGCATACTCATACCTCAGAAGTTTTTCGGGGCTGGATTTACGGGTCTTGCGCTTGTGGTCCACTATATTTTCCCGTCCCTGCCCGTGGCGGTTATGTATTTTATTTTGAATATCCCCGTTTTTGCTCTGGGCTGGATGTATGTGGGGCGTCGCTTCTTCCTTTACAGTATCGCCGGAATGTTGATTTTCTCAGGGGCACTGGCATGGACCCATGTATCATTGCCCGTCTATGATAAGATTTTAAGTGCCCTACTGGCCGGCATCATTATGGGGGTTGGATCCGGTGTTATTCTGAAGTCTCTGGGATCCGCTGGAGGGCTGGATATTCTTTCGGTTATTCTCATTAAACTTTTCTCGGTAAGGTTGGGCACAACCATTCTGGCTTTCAACAGCCTTATACTTGTCGCGGGAGCCTTGCTTCTTTCCCTGGAAGGCGCCATTTATACCCTGATATACATCTACGTCAACTCACACGTGGTCAATGTTGTGGTGACAGGGCTCAGTCAGAGAAAGGCCATATTTATAATTTCCCCTGAATGGGAGAGGATCTCCCATGAAATCATGGAGAAAATACAGCGTGGAGTTACCATACTAAAAGGACGCGGTGGTTACACGGGCGGGGATATGCAGATCCTGTATACGGTCATCTCCATGCAGGAGCTTCCACGGCTAAAGGATCTTGTCCGCAAAATCGATCCGGATGTTTTCGTAGTGGTCTCGGATACTCTCGAAGTGATGGGTACACGTATAGGTAATCAGCCTCACTGGTAGAGGAAGATTGTCTCTTGAAGAAAAAAGATTTTGCTTTGTTTTTGATTTTCGCCTTCGAAGTTGAAACATATACCCTACCGGCAAGAGCAACTGGCCCACCATTATGCCAATAGTGTAAAGTGGATTACACCTAGGTTACCATAAAAGCCAAAGATACAATTGAATACAATTTATTAGAGAGAAACAGACGTTGTGACAAAGCGTGCCTTATATTATCGCCGTGCTTATTCTGTCATATTATGTCGATCTTTCATCCAATTGAAAAATAGTCTTGACTATTTTTCATTATTGTGAATAATAGGCGGCATGGAAAAAAGGGAAGCATATGTCAGAATCTGGAAGGATCTTTCATCAGAAAAAAACATGATTCTGCTCGCAGGACCTCGTCAGGTCGGCAAGACCACTCTTGCGCGGATCATATCCCAGTCATTCAAGAATCATATCTATTTCAATTGGGATATTCCTGAGCATAGAAAAGATTTCTTGGAAAATCCGACATTTTTCGAAATGGTAGAGAGGAAGGACCCATCCAAACCTTTGGTTGTTTTAGATGAAATCCACAAATACAAAGATTGGAAGAATTACCTGAAAGGCATCTATGACAAATTCAATGAAGACTATCTTTTTCTAGTGTCAGGAAGTGGAAGGCTGGATCTTTATCAGAAAGGCGGAGACTCGCTCGCAGGACGTTATTACCTCATTCACCTATGGCCCTTTACTATTTCTGAGCGTGGAAGAAGAAGCAGAGACATAGAAGAGTTTCTGAAGAATCCCCTATTCCTCACAATGGAGGACGCTGAAGAACTTAAGAAGATATGGATTGAACTCTCTGAACGAAGCGGTTTTCCGGAACCATTTCTGTCAGGTCGAATAAGAACTTACCGACGTTGGTCAAATATTTATTCGCAACAACTAATTCGAGAAGATGTCCGAGATCTCGCTGGCGTGAAGTCTGTCGTAGATATGGAGACGCTGTACCTCTTGCTACCCTCGAAGGTAGGGAGTCCGATCTCCGTCCCATCTTTAGCCCGGGACTTGAAAGTGTCTTACAATTCGGTCCGGAATTGGCTGGGTGCGTTCGAAAGATTCTTCCTGATCTTCAGCATTGGACCATGGACGACCAAAATTGCCAGAGCGATTCAAAAGGAACGGAAAGTTTATTTATGGGATACGCCTCAGATCAAAGACCCTGGGGCGCGTTTTGAGAATATGGTCGCACAGGAATTGTGGCGGGCTGTGACTGTATGGAACGATCTAGGCTACGGTGCCTTTTCGTTGCATTTCATTAAGAACAAAGATCAGCAGGAAGTAGACTTCCTTATAGCCAATGAAGGAGAGCCATTACTTCTCCTTGAAGCCAAACTTTCAGATACCCAACCGTCTAAACCCCTGAGAAAGTTTCAGGATGTCTTGAATATACCCGCTGTCCAACTCGTCGGAGAAAGCGAGGGTTACCGAATGTTACCGAATGGTAGCCAGTTCATACTGGTGGTATCAGGCTACCAGTGGCTGTCACTATTGCCTTGACTCCTTAGCGGCTTGGAGCAATCTCGAATTAAAAAATAGGGCCATGATTATCCTGCCTTCCCGCCGGAATAGCATGTAAATATAGGCAGGACTCTCACTGCTGACAGTGGCGAGATTCACATGGGTGAGATTGCGAGTAGGATTTGAATGAATTTTTTTGCTAAAGTTTTTTAGAAATCGTCAATATACTTGTTGACAAATTATAAGATATTATTATATGGAATCAGAAAAAGTGAGGATAAACAATAAAATATCCTTATGTAAGGAGGGGCTTATGATCACAAAAAAGGATGTTAATGCGGTTTCGCTGGTAAGGATTACCCAGGCAAGAAAGACAATGGGTTTCTCATTATCAGAAGCCGCAAACCTCCTGGGATTCAATAACTATCAGACTCTATCGGCAATTGAGAAAGGGGCAAGAAATATAAATGCACATGAACTGAGCAATATGGCTAAGATATATGGCCGGGATTTGATCTATTTTTTTCAACATGATATTTCAAATGATCCTAAGCCTTTATGGAGAAAATCAACGGATGCAATAGACAAGAAAATAGAACGCGAATTTCTTCATTTCTTAGAGAATTATAGCAACTTAGAGCATCTTTTGGGTTTGAGGCGTAAGTGGAACAGTA
>CAZUHR010000018.1:0-19759 GCA_964620335.1 uncultured Desulfobacteraceae bacterium | reverse complement strand
AAGAGTAAAATATGGAATTGATATGGCACATTGGCATAACCAGCATTACCTTATCGGTCGGCATGACGCCCTGGTTGATGTTGTTTAAATAATACTGGGCCATAATGCTTTCGTGGGTCCTCATTACGCCTTTGGGCCTGCCCGTGGTCCCGGATGTATACATGATGGTCCAGATATCGGCTGCGTCCACCGTTATATCCGGCTCATCGGAAGAGGATTTTGCCAGCCAATCTTCATATCCTGTGTATCCATCAGGCACAGGATCATCTCCCATATAGATGTAAGCATCCTTGGGAACAGGGAGTTTGTCCTTGATACTGTCAATCAGTTCTACAAAAGGCGCTTCCACGATAAATGCCTTGCATTCTGAATGGTTGGTAATATACTCAATGTCAGGCCCCGCCAGTCTGAACATGACGGGGACAACCATCTGCCCGCCCTTGGCGCAACCGGCATAGATATCCATCCATTCACCCCTGTTAAAAGCGAGCACGGCAAAGGTTTCCTGATATCCTACCCCAAGGTCCTTCAAACCGTTTGCAACCCGGCACGATCTTTCGTTCCACTCTTTGAAAGTAAATTCATTGTTTTTGTCCTGCCATCCCAACTTGTCAGGATAATTGATGGCGTTCATCTTTACGATTGTACCCGCATGTGTCCATTTACTAATAGTCATGTTAAATACCTCCCAATATTAACTGGTTAACTATTCCATATTTTGGGCCACAATTTCGGTAATATCCATAATCTTTATCTTACCACGTTCCTCCTTGGGTATTGCCCGGGCACCTTTTCTTAAATTGTCCTTACAAGCAGAGCAGCCGGATACAATTATTTCCGCACCCACGGCCAACGCGTCTCGAACCCTCTCGGCCGCCATCTCCACTGCCAGATCAGGATCGCTGGCAAGCACACCTCCGCCACCGCCGCAGCAACGGGCCTGGAGTCTGTTTCTGGCCATTTCTACGAATTCAAGCCCCGGGATCGCTTTCAGGATATTTCTCGGTTCCTCAAAAACCTTAAGGGCCCTTCCCAGATCACATGGATCATGGTATGTGACCTTTTTCCCCAGTTCCCCCTTGAACTTTATCTTTCCCTCATTTATCAGTTTCTCAAGATAGTGCACGGAATGATACACTTCCAATCCCAGATCTCCGATCTCAGGATAAATTTTTTTAAATGTCTTGTAGCACCCGGCACAGGGGGTTAAAAGTTCCTTGGCGCCCGTGGCCTTAATTCTTTCAATAACCTTCTCCGCATGCGGTTCGAACTCGTCCGCCCCCATTAGGAACAACGGGAACCCGCAGCAACCCTCTTCGGTCGCCAGAGCGGTGTAATCCACCCCGGCCTTTTCTAACGGCTTTATCAGGCTGGGGATCATCTTCATATCCAGATAACTGGGTACACATCCCATAAACAAGAGTGTTTCAGCCTTTTCTTTGAGCGTCCCGTCCTGGATTTTTTTCTTGAGATCCGAAGGGTAAATGTCAATCCTGTCGGCCTTGGCACTTGCATAGACATTTCCTGTCTTGAAAATGTTATCCCGAACACCGAGCACTGGTTCAGGCGTATATCCGGCCTTGTAAAGTTTTCTTCGAAGCCCTTCCATGATCTCATCCACCTTCACCTGGGCCGGACAAAAATATGTGCAGGCCTGGCAGGTTGTACAACTGTAAATTGCATCTGCCAGTTCTTTTGAGGGTTCTATGGTTCCGTTTAAAAAATTAAAGGCAAGGGCATTTCTTCCTCGTGCATTCCTCGATTCCCTGTGGGTCACACTAAAAGTAGGACATCCAAGGCGACAAAAGCCGCAGAAGATACATGCAAGAAGTTCGTTATCGATATCTTCACCATAGGAATTGACCCCTTCAGGATGATCAAGTAGCGGCTTAAACGCAAAATGGTCATAGATGTCATATTTCTTTTTCTCCAGTCCCATCTTTCCCGGATTCAATATGTTATTGGGGTCAAGGGCCTTTTTTATCGACCTCATCACTTCAAGAGCGGGACCCAGTTGCCTTTCTATATACGGGGCTCTCGCAAGACCCGTACCATGCTCAGCCGTCACAGTGCCTTCCATCTCGAGGGCAAGTTCAGCAAGCTCATCAGCAGCCGGTTTGAACCTGTCCCATTCATCCTGGCTTCTCATATCGGTCACAAAGGTGGTATGGACATTGCCGTCTCCAATATGCCCAAATGTGGTAAGCAGCAAATCATATTTCTCAGCTATCTCCTGCGCCCTCTTTATTGTCTCAGGAATCTTCGTCGGGGGAACACCAAGGTCTTCTGAAATGGCGACCAGCCTGTTACCCGGCTTAATCCTTGAAAGTGTGGGCACTAATTTTCCGCGAGCCTCCATAATCTCAGCGGCCTTGGCAGGGTCACCGCTCCAGGTGAATTCCTGCACATCGTATTTCTTGCATATCTCACCGATCGCTTCCATGTCCCTTTCGACTGTTTCTTTGACACCGTCAGACTCAATAATCAGCATGGCTTCTATCTTGCTTACGTCTTTCCCAATAGCCTCTTCAACAACCTTCAGGCTGTATTTGTCCATGATTTCACACGCGGTAAGCTGGATACCGGAGCCTATTATGTCGGTAACCGCCTTTCCCGCCGCAAACAGGTCATGGAAAATAGCAAGGGCAAGGGCATTGTATTCCGGAACCGGTTGAATCTTTACCGTAATCTCTGTGATGACACCGAGTGTTCCTTCAGCACTGGCAAAAACATGATTAAGATCATATCCAAAGGATGATTTTGGTGTCTTAAAACCGGTTTTGATGACCGTTCCGTCAGCCAGAACCACCTGCATGTCTTTTACATAATCCCTGGTAGTGCCGTATTTAACGGCCCTGTGACCGCTTGAGTTGGTGGACATCATACCGCCTATAGTTGCAATTGCCTCGCTGCCAGGATTAGGGGGAAACATGAGCTTTTGCTTACCAAGCTCATCATTGAGCTGCTTACAGATCACCCCTGGTTCCACCCTTGCATAAAAATTGTCCTTATTGATCTCAAGAATATTGTTCATTTTATGAACATCCAACAATATGCCGCCTTCTACGGGAAGGGATGCCCCTGTTGTAGCTGTCCCTGAACCCTGCACCGTAACGGGCATTTTTGCCTCATTGGCTAATCGCATAATCGCAGAAATCTGCTCAGTTGTGTGTGCGAAAACCACCACATCCGGAATCCCTTCATGTACCGAGAGGTCCCGCGAATAGGAAATACATTCCACGCGGTCGTCGAACACATTTTCCTGGCCTACGATTTCTTTTATTTTGGGAATGATATTCATAGGTTTGCCTCCAATAATTTTTTATGAAAAATTTCAAATAAGGTTATCAATTTCAGACCTATGATTATAAAACAGCGTTCCACATTCCACAACCAGTAATCTATTATGGCTACTATTTAGCTATAAAGTAACTATAATGAATACGCTGAAAAATTGTCAAGCAAAAGTCTATTTATCATCCTATCCAAGGACAGCATTACCGTTCCCTTCACACCTTTTCCCCCTTACCTTTTTAGTTTTTCCGGGATCTTTGCAACTTGTGGCTGCCCAAACTGTAATATCTTTAACTAAATTTTATTCCCATTTATCAGGCTGAAATCAATAGATATTACACTATTCCCCGGCTCATAAAGAAACTACCGTGTTTTTTTCCTCAAAAAGATATAAAAATAAGACTTGAGAGTGATAGAATTGAAAAAACCACAAGCGGGCATGAGGTTAAAAAATAGCCATCAAAAAAGGCTATCAAAGATAATCTGAAGTGATATAAACTATATAGTTCCAAAAGTGAAACAAAATTGCGGATGAAAGTATTTCTTATACTTTAGTCACTTTAGGTGATCTCCAACTTCAGGCACTTAATAATGTAATGAATCACCATGTCAGATAATAACAAAGACAGTGTAACCATTACCGACGTAACCCTAAGAGAATATGGTCAGAATGTTCCCTCTACCGGCCTTAATCTCTTTACCCCGGAAATTCGGATCGAGATAGCCCTGAAGCTCATAGACGCGGGCTTTACAAATATTGAAATCTTATCATGTATTCACCCTAGGCTCGCCCCTGCCATGAATGAAAAGGCCCTGAAAAAAATCTCGGCAGGTCTCGGCAGAGTGGATGGCGTCAATCTTATTACGCTGGTACCAAACAGGTCCGGCTACAGGAATTTTCTCGACATGAACCTGGGTCGGGATGGTTGCAATCATACAATTGGATTTTTCTTCTCTGCGGTTGAAGCCCATAATCTTGCCAATTTGGGAAGGCCGATAAAAGAAACAATTGACGAATATAAAAAAATCGCGATAGATGCCGCAGCCAAAAATATAAGGCTGGTTTCCTACGTCTCAGCAGCATTCGGTTACTTTGACACAAAAAATGCCGTTCTTATCGAGGCTGATATGGAAGACGTAAATTCTTATATTAACCTACTTCTTGATCTGGGCGCTCAAACCGTGACCCTTTCGGATCTGCAGGGTGTGGCAAATCAAAAAAAAACGGGCAGGGTATTTGAAGCAATCCTGAAGAGAAAAAAAGGGAAAGATATAAATAAAATCGGATATCATCCCCATAATATATCGGGCGAGTCTGCCATTGCCAACAGTAAGACAGCCTACAATATGGGTATCCGGCGGTTTGATGCCTCCCTCGGCGGAACCGGCGGTTGCGTCACCGGTGCACCCGGTAATCAACCCACAGAAATGCTTGTCCGCTTTTTTCATGAATCAGGGATTGAGACAGGGCTGGACGAGAAAAAGGTTTTCTCTCTAGCGGACATGATTGACAAGGAATTATTCAGGAAGATTCCACTGCCGCAGACAGGCTGAAACCGACCTCGTTGTCGAGCTAGGTTCGCATCCATTCAACGTGAGGCTGATAGGTTCTTTATAGACTTAAACGATCCGACTCTTTAAAATTGTTTTTAGTGCTTCGAGAATCTCTTTCTTTTGATCGTCTGTATATTCCAATAAATATTTTTTCATATCGTCCTCCTTTTCCTCAAAAATATTGCTTAAGGTTTGCCTACCCTTTGGTGTGATTTCCAGAATCTTTATCCGTTCATCGTCGGGATCGCTTTTCCTTATAAGAAAGCCTTTCTTCTCCAGCCTTTTCGCCAAACCGGTTATCCTGGACCCCGAGACCAACATAATACTGCGGATGTTGGTTATATTGTTCCGGCCATTTTCTGAGGCATCCAAAACCCTGAGGACATTGTACTGGGAAAAAGTTAAGCCATAGTTTTTAAAAATGGCAGTGGATTTTTTTTTAAAACGTTCTGCCGCCCTGACAATAGCCATCATGACCTTTTCATCAGTGCTTAAATCACTTTTATAGTTTCGCAAAATTTACCTTTCCGACCGGATATATATTTTATAATTAAGATATTTAAAGAAAATAAAATTAAATTATCAATAAAATCAATTATATATGAAATAATACGATTTAATAAAAAAGCCTTGACAGACAAAGGGATAATTTTATAATTAATAATTTACATGTAAATAAACAACATGTCAATATTCCTACTGCTCTTAATTTGATTGATCAGTTAGTACCCAGGAGGTTGATCTATGGAAATAAGTGAAAAGTTGCATAAAATTGTTGGCAAAAAAAATTTCTCAGACTCACATAAGCAGTTAGTGCCCTATGCCACCGACTTGAGTTACAGCCCTGCTGGCATGCCTAATTATGTTGTAAAACCGGCAAATTCTAAGGAGGTATCGGCTGTTATCAAGTTCTGCAGTGAAAACAGTATCCCTGTAGTACCCTGTAGTTCCAAAATTCATTTTTTTGGGGCTACTATCCC
Source organism: uncultured Desulfobacteraceae bacterium (assembly GCA_964620335.1). Taxonomy (GTDB): domain Bacteria; phylum Desulfobacterota; class DSM-4660; order Desulfatiglandales; family Desulfatiglandaceae; genus JAFDHL01. Next base: position 13,931 of record CAZUHR010000018.1, on the reverse strand, counting down.
GAAAGAAGGGGGTGTGGTCCTCGACATGTCCAGGATGAACAACATTCTGGAAATCGATTCTGATAACAGGAGGGTACGCATTGAGGCCGGCGTTACATGGGGAAAACTCACGGAAAAACTGAAAAAGAAAGGCTTCAGAATGATTATGCCACTTACCCCACCTGCCGAACGCTCCGTGCTGACGGATTTTTTGGAACGTGAGGAGCCGACCAACCAGGTCTACGATTACGGCGAACCCCTCCAGGCCATGGAAGTAGTATGGCCCACCGGCGAGATCTTCAGAATGGGTTCCGCGAGCGTGAACGGCTATCCCGATTCCAAGTCCAAGGGCGGCAATCCTTCCGGTCCTGGTCTTGATTTCTACAGATTTTTCCAGTGCGCACAGGGAACCATGGGTGTGGTCACATGGACCAATCTGAAGATCGAGTCCATTCCTCGGATTGACAAGGTCCTTTTCGCTCCAATCGAAGATCTAGACTATGCTACTGAATTTCTGTACCGAATCCTCGCCCGAAGGATCGGCCAGGAGGTCTTAATATTAAACAATGTTGATATGGCAGGAATTCTGGCAGGGGCCGGGAACGGTGATTTTAAGAAACTCCAGGCTACCCTGCCGCCCTGGACCCTGATCCTTGTGATTAGCGGCCTTCTGAGGCATCCTGAAGAAAAGATCGCGTACGAGGAAAATTTCCTGGCCCAGGTGATCAAAAATGAGTTTTCGGATCTGCAATTGGGAGAAAACCTTCCCGGGTTCCCCGGTCTAAGGAAAAAGGTCCTGCCGATTCTCCGCACACCATGGCCGACGGATGTGCCCCATTGGAAGAACCAGGTCAAAGGCGCGTTCCAGAGTCTTTTCTTCCATGCACGACCGATACATGCACAGCACTATATCACAATTGTAGAGGATATTGCCGTCCTGTATGATTATCCCATTAGTGACATCGGCATTTATATCCAGCCGATTGAGCATAATCGCGCATGCAGACCTGAGATTACCTTCTTCTATGATCCTGAAAGCGAGGCCGAGACGGATAAGGTTCGCGCCCTGTATAATGAGGCCGCTAAGGTACTCCTCAGCGAAGGAGCAGTATTCACAAGGCCTTACGGGGAGTTGGCTCCAATCGTATACGAAAAAGCCGCTACCTATGCCATGGCGCTCAAGAGGCTTAAGAAGGTATTTGACCCGAACAATATTATGAATCCTGGGAACCTATGCTTCTAAGGAGGAGAGAGAATGGCCAAAGAATTGAAAGTAAGATATTACAAGCCAAAAACGGATTTCAAATTCGATATCACCGATATTGAAAACTTTGTATATGACATGAGCCGGTGCATCAAGTGCAAGGGGTGTACCTGGGTGGATCATACCTATATGCCGGGTGCCAAGTTCATGACGCGATGCCCAAGTGCGACGAAGTACGAGTTTGATGCCTACGGCGCGTATGGAAAAATGAGAATCGGCCATGCCATGGCTGAAGGCAGGCTCCAGTGGAATGAGAAGGCCCTGGAAGTCTTGTATGCCTGCACCCTCTGCGGAGCCTGCGATGTGGGGTGCAAACGAAACCTGGATCTTGAAATCGAGCTTACACTTGAGGCCCTCAGGGTAAAGGCTGTCAAAGACGGAGTAGGCCCGATGCCGGCCCATAAGAAGATCGCAGAGAAAATTGCCAAGAAACACAACTACTACGGTGCTACGCATAAAACGCGAACAGCCTGGATAACAGACGACATCAAGCCTGCTAAAAAGGCGGATGTTGTTTATTTTGTCGGTTGTACAGCTTCCTATGTGAATAAAGAGATCGCTCAATCCACGGCGAAGATCCTCAAAGCAGCGGGCACGGATTTTATGCTGATGCCGGATGAATGGTGCTGCGGCAACACCGTCTTTTCTGTGGGCATGTGGGATGAGGCCAGGGCCATGGCACAAAGGAATGTTGATAAAATGAGAAAGACAGGGGCTGGCACCCTTCTTGTCAGCTGCGCCGAGGGCTACCGTATGTGGAAGGTTGATTACCCCAAACTGCTCGATATCTCGACCGATGACTTGGGGTTTAAGGTTATCCACCTGGTGGAGTATGCGGATGAGATGATCAAAAACGGGAACCTCAAGATGAAGAAACCCTTTGATACGCGCATGACCTACCATGACCCCTGCAGCCTGAGCCGCTTAAGCGAACCCTGGATACCCTATGAAGGAAAGCGGGGATGGATGGGGTGCGTAGAGCCCAGACTCCAGAGGCGGCGCGGTAAACACGGAGTTTACGCCCAGCCAAGAGACATCCTGAAGGAAATTCCCGGCGTAAATCTGGTGGAAATGCCCAGAATGAGAGAAAATGCCTTTTGCTGTGGAGCGGGTCGGGGAACCAAAGAAGCCTTTCCTGATTTTGCCCAGTGGGCGGCGAAACATCGGCTTGAAGAGGTCACGGAGATCGGCGCCGAGACACTGGTAACGGCCTGTCCCTGGTGCAAAAACAATTTCATCCAAGCCGTTAAAGCTAACGGAGACGATGTACAGGTTCTGGACATCTCAGAAGTCATCCGCGCATCTATTGAAAGTTAGGCCTTTAAGGAGGTAAATTATGACAATATCCAAAGAAATATATACTGTACTGGAATCCATTGTTGGCCGCGAATATATCTCCGACGACCCCGTGATCTGCGAGGGATACAGAAGCGGGCCCGGGGGGTATGAAAACGGTCTTGGATATGAAAGGGTCATGACCGCAGTCCCGGGGTGTGTCATCATGCCTCGAACGACTGAAGAGGTCCAGAAAATTGTGAAGGTATGCTATCGAAACGAAGTTCCCTACGTGCCTTATTCTACAGGTTTTTACGGTCCCCGTTCCCACCCTCACGTGGAAGACGCTCTGTTGATCGATCTCAAGCGGATGAATGACTTTGTGCTTGATGAAAGGCACTTTTACGTGGAGGTAGGCCCCGGCATGGTCTACTCGCCCATTCAGGAAGAATGCATGAATCACGGGGCTTACGTCGTGATCGGCGGCGGCGGTGCGCAGGCATCGGCCATTGCCAACCTGATCGGTGATGGTTGGTCACCCTTGAGCCATCGAATTGGGCTCCCACACCGGCGCATTCTCGGTACTGAAATGGTTCTGCCAGATGGTGAAATCCTCAGGATGGGTTCCCTCGCAACCGGTGACGATCCCTTCTGGGGTGAAGGTCCCGGACCCGATCTCAGAGGCCTGCTCAGAGGATATACCGGTGTTCGTGGGTGCCTCGGGATTGTCACCAGAATGGCCATCAAGACGCTTCCCTTCCAACCCGAGCGTCTTGAGCCAACAGGTATTTCTCCCGATACCGCCCTCAGCCTTCCGGAAAATCGAATCAAATGGATCAACTTTATCGTTCCCTCAAAGGAGGCCCAGGAGAAGGCCATGAGGGAAATCGGACATGCCGAGATCGCCGGCGCTGTCACCAAGGTGCCCCTCTTCTGGAGAGCCATTGCAAAGGCGGAGTGTAAAGAAGAATTCTGGGACATTTGGGGAAAGGAAAACGAAGAGACCATAGCCAACTTCTTTATTGTCCGGGTGCTACTCATCGGCTTCACCTCCGAGGAGCAGATGGAGTACGATGAGCGAGTCCTCATGGATATCATGTCAGAATTGGGTGGTGAGGCCCGCCGCACAAAGCCGTCGGATGAATCATGGATCAAAAACGCCGACTCCGCCGGCATGTGGCTGATGTGCGGCGGATATGTCTCCCTGGACTACGTCATTGAAACCCTATCCCAGGCTAGCGAACATGGTTCCTCTTATGCAGCCCTGAAAAAGAAATACACGCCGCCCCTGATGCCTGATTACGGCGATCCCGGCTGGTTCCAGAGCTTCGAACTCGGGCACCAGGGTTACTCGGAGTTTCTTATCTATTGGGATCCGGACGACGACACTAATCCGGTAGACCAATTCTATGTGGATACATCCAAGATGAACATCAAAAACCGTTACTACACCTCACTGCTAGGTCCCCATCAGCCCCTTTACCTAACGGGGCCGAAATACGGGCCGAATTACCATAAATTCATGCTGAAGGTGAAGGACGAGTTCGATCCCAAGTGGATGTCCCACCCGCCGGTTCCCCTGGCACACGATGTCTTTGTGGAACGTGCACCGTGGATGCATAATATGAAGGACTGGGATTCCCCGGACGATCTGCCGAAATAAGCAAACAACAAATAATCGAATACAGAGTGTATAGTAATGCTTGATACTTTTATGGATATGATAACAACCTATTAACAAAGGGAGGTTAGCAAGCATGATAAAAGATTTCGAACTCTTTACCCCCAAGACGCTTGATGAAGCCCTAACCCTGCTGGATAAGTACAAGGATGAGTGCAAGGTAATTGCCGGCGGGCAGACCCTGATTCTCCTTATGAGGGAAGGTTTGATTACCCCTAAATATGTGCTTAATATCAAGCGGATACCCGAGCTCAGCCATATCAAGTCCGGGAAGAATGGTGTGAGAATCGGCGCCGCGACCACGCACCGGGCCATAGAAAAATCACCGGTGATGAAGAAAGCCTTAAAAGTGCTTGCCGAGATGGAGAAACGTCTATCCTATATAGAGACGCGCAACTGGGGCACAATAGGAGGCAATCTCTGTAACGCCGACCCGGCAGGCGACCCGGCGCCGGCCTTGATGGCGCTAAAGGCGTCCGTAAAGATGGCCAGTGTGAGCGGAGAGAGAACCATGGCTCTTGAAGATTTTTTCCTTGGTGCCCACAAGACGGCACTTAAACCTAATGAGATCCTTACCGAAATTCAGATCCCTTCTGTCCCACCCCGTACAGGCGTTGCCTACGATAAGTTTAACATCATAGAAGGCACTGTCGCCACAGCTGGAGTTGCCGTATCTATGACATTGAAATCAGGCGACGGCGTCTGTGATGACGTCCGCATAGCTCTGGGCGGCCTGGCAAGGACCCCGATGCTGGCAAAAAAGGCGGAGAAGGTGCTGAGAGGGAAAAAGATTACCGATTCTCTGCTCAAACAGGCCGGGCAAAAAGCCTCGGCTGAGGCAAAACCAATATCAGACATTTCAGCTTCAGATGAATATCGTCGTGAGTTGGTAAAGGTTATGGTAGCTCGGACAGGCAGCGAGGCCTTTGCAAGGGCAAAAAAGGCATAATATGGAGGTTCATCACATGAAAGAGATCTTAAAAATCAAAGTTAATGGGCAATCTCATGAGCTTTTAGTGAAACCCAAGACCCTGCTCCTGGAAGTCTTGAGGGACCACTTAGGGCTTACCGGAACGAAAAGGGCTTGTGACAGCGGCGCATGCGGGGCCTGCACGGTAATACTTGACGGCATGGCTGTTAAATCATGCTCGATACTGGCTTTACAGGCTGATGGTTCAGAGGTTATGACCATTGAAGGCCTTGCAACCGGGAATGAACTGCATCCTCTGCAGAAGGCGTTCCTTGATCATGGCGCTGTTCAATGCGGTTTCTGTACCCCAGGGATGCTTATGTCGTCCAAGGCCATGCTGGATGAGAATCCAAAGGCAAACAAACAGCAGATAAAGGAAGGCATAGACGGCCATATCTGTCGGTGCACCGGCTATAATAGCCTTGTTCGAGCCATAACCGATGTGGTTAAGGGCGAATATAAGGAGGTAAAATGAGCAAATACTCAGTAATTGGGACACGAGTAAACATGGTTGGCGGAACTGATAAAGTTACCGGCAACGCCAAGTACACCACTGATATAAACTTGCCAGGCATGCTTTACGGGAAGATCCTGAGGAGCCCTCACCCCCACGCCAAGATACTCAGGATTGACACCCGCAAGGCGGAAAAGATGGTAGGCGTAAAGGCGGTTGTGACCGGGAAAGATACAATCGGAAAGAAACAGGGTATATGGCGACGCTTCCCGGAGTTATGTGATGAGGAGATCCTCTGCCGTACCAAGGTTCGCTTTATCGGCGATCCGGTGGCATCAGTAGCCGCTATTGATGAGGACACTGCGGAAGAGGCATTGGAGTTGATAAAGGTTGATTATGAAGTGCTGCCAGCGGTATTTGATCCAATGGAGGCGATTACTGAAGAGGCGCCTCAGATCCATGAAGGCGTTGAACTGAACATCAACGTAAACCGTCATATCGAGTGGGGCAATGTTGATGATGCCTTCAAGAAATGCGACCATATTCGCGAAGACCAGTTCGTATGTTCATCACAGGCGCACATGTGCATGGAAACTCACTGCGCCATTGCCAGCTTTGACTATAACGGCAAGCTCACGGTATGGACATCCACCCAGTCTTCATATTATATCCAGGTCCTGCTCATGGGTATGCTCGGTATGAGGGAAGGCGACATACGTGTAATCAACCCTTACACCGGCGGCGGTTTCGGCAGTAAGTTCGAGCTGGACTCGGCCCAGTTCTGCGCCTCTCTACTTTCCAAAAAGGTTTGCAAGCCGGTAAAGATAGTCCTCAATCGTATGGAGGAATTTACGGCCACCAAACGGCGCACGCCCATGTACTATTTTCTCAAATTAGGCGCCAAGAAAGACGGCACACTTTTGGCTAAAGAAGTCAGGGTTATTACCGAGGGAGGCGCCTATACTGCTATGGGGGCCACGGCACTGTATCTGACCGGTTTCTTCTCTTCTTTCCCATATAAGTATCCCAACTATCGTTATGACGGATACCGGGCTTACACGAATACGCAAACGTCATCGGCCATGCGCGGTTTCGGCGCTCCTCAGTCAACCTTTGTGGGAGAGTCTCAACTGGACATGATGGCCGATGATCTTGGGATTGACCCAATTGAAATCAGGCGCAAGAACGGGATGACGCCTGACTACGTGGTGCCGGGGCAGGCCTTTATCCAGAGTTGCGGGCTGCACCAGTGCCTGGACAAGATTGAAGCGCACATTAAGGGCCGCGGCAAACTGCCCCCAAATAGGGGTATAGGCATTGCCGCCTACGGTTTTATGTCCGGTGGCATCTTTAACTGGTTTGACACCCCATATGCCTTCTCTGCAGCTATTGTGAAGATAAATATTGATGGCAAGGTTGACGTGTTTACCGGAGCCAATGAGATCGGTCAGGGGTCTGACACCACATTGAGTCTGATCTGCGCGGAGGAGCTGGGTGTCAATTTTGACGACATCAGGATACATTCCGCTGACACAGGCATATGCCCCGCAGATCTTGGGGCCTGGGGAAGCAGGCAGACGCTGATGAGCGGCAACGCCGTCAAGATGGCGGCCGCGGATGCCAAGCGTCAACTCATGGAGTTTGCGGCCGCCAAGCTGGGGGTCAACATCGTCTATGACCTTGATATCAAAGACGGATGGATCCATCTGATTGATCGTCCGGAGAGAGGCGTCTCCTACTTCGATATAGTAAAGGCTGCTATAAGGGGTAAAGACGGGGAGACGATCATCGGCCGCGGTCACTACACACCTCACCGCAAGGGCATGATATCTCCGGCCTACAGCTTCGGCATACAGGCCGCTGAGGTGGAGGTAGATCCTGAGACCGGAAAATATAAGCTGTTAAAAGCAACGACCGCCCATGACAGTGGTCAGGTAATCAATCCGGTAGGAATTGAAGGCCAGCTGGAGGGGGCGATAATGATGGCCGGCGGCTACGGCTATTGTGAAGACCAGCCCCACGAAAACGGCAGAATTCTAAACCCGGCTATCGGCGATTACCAGTTGATTCGATCTCTGGATATGCCTGAGACCAATATCCTGGAGATTGACACCTATGAGCCTGAAGGGCCGTTTGGGGCCAAGGAAGCCGGCGAGGGTCTCACCAATCCCACCGCCGGCGCCATCGGCAACGCGATATATAAGGCGGTAGGGGTGAGAATAAACACCCTGCCGATAACCCCGGAGAAGGTCTTCAAGGCATTAAAAGAGAAAGAGAAAAAAGAGAAGAAGAAAAAGAAGAAAAAAAAGTAAAGATTTCATTATAAATTATCAGGAGGCTTTTTATGAGCTATCACTGTCCGGTTTGTAAGAAGGTTTCTCACGCACCTCTTGACCTGGCCAGACACATGATAGGCCGGGGAGACAAGGTGCATAGAGACTGGATCTATTCCAAGGGTTTCAAGTATTCAGAGTTACTTCTCCTGCAGATCAAGTCATTCGGGGGCGAAGGTTTTAAAGCTCTGGCTAAAGTGCTGGAAAAAGAGACCAAGGTAGAAGACTAGTCTCGCATCGGCAAAAACAAAGCTCACAGCTTTGTACACTGATGCGTAGGGCAAGTCGCGCAACTCTTCCTGTGTCCCAGTTCCTTAAGCATTTCGGTCTCAGATACAGGCTTATTTATTTTAACTATCTACAACTTCTTGTTTTCTTTTAGGATCATCTCCGGGATTAAAGGCAGGTCTTTGCATCGGTATCCGGTAGCATCATAGACCGCATCGGTTATAGCGGGGGCGGTTGGTGAAACAAGTCCTTCGCCCGCCTCTTTTGCACCTAAGGGGCCTTCCTTTTCATAGGTCTCCACACACACCGATTCACTCTCCGGCATGTCCAGGGCAGTTGGTATTTTGTAGTCCAGAAATGTCGTATTGAGAGTCTTTCCCTCCTCAACTACAAACTGCTCCGAAAGGGCATAACCTAGTCCCATATGCATCGAACCTGCAAGTTGTCCCTCAACGGATTGAGGATGAAGGACAGTGCCGCAGTCATGGGCCGTATACATTTTCTTTACCTCAACAATACCGGTATCCTTATCGACCTCTACTTCCGCCACCTGAGCGCCAAAACTAAACGCAGGCGTGACCAGGCCTTTGCCCCTCGGTGTATAGGACCCTCTCACGACAAGCGGCTCTCCTCTCTGGAACTTTTGCGCCAGGGCCACCGCTTCTCCGAAGGGCAGTCCTTTGTCGGGGTTCTCCACTGAACGGACCATTCCATCCTTACATTCCAATTCGTGGACCACATTGAACTTGAAGTGGGCCGTCACCGCACCGAAGAGTTTCTCTTTGATCTTTCTTGCCGCATCAATAACTGCATTACCGGCCATGAGCGTGACCCTGCTTCCCCATGAACCCAGGTCCGCCTGGGGAGTAATGGCGGTATCTGCGGAAGTAATACGGATATCTTCCATTTTCAGGCCCAATTCCTCAGCCAGTATCTGTGGCAGAACGGTATCAGAGCCCTGGCCTATATCGGAGGCCATAGTCAAAAGATGAACAGTTCCATCCTCAAAGGCCCTGACTTCGGCTGCGGAGAAGGGGTACTGGGTGTTGAACCAGTTGAACACCCCGCCGGAAATAAAGCTGTAACATCCGATGCCGATTCCTCTGCCCTTCTTGGGATTTTTCCTCTTCTCTCTGAAGTTGCTCGACTTGGCTACTTGCTCAAGACATTCGGCAAAGCCGCAGCTCCCTATTTTCGACAATTCGGGGATGACATCGCCTTCCCTAACGGCATTTTTCAGTCTCAGGTCCAGCGGATCAATACCCAGGTCCTCGGCAGCCATGTTCATCTGGCTCTCTGTGGAAAAATAAGACTGCGGAGCGCCGAATCCCCTTATCGCGCTGGCGGGTGGTTTGTTTGTGTAGATATGCTTCCCATGAAAACGGTAACAGGGATAACGATAGAGCATGAGCCCATAATTGCCGCACAGGAAGGTCGCAGTGGGCCCCATGGCATTGTAGGCACCCCCGTCAAGGAGGATCTTCAAATCCTTGCCCGTTAGGGTCCCGTCTTTCTTAAAACCTATCTTGGAATAGATTCTCATGGGATGCCGTCTTCTGCCCGTTGCAAGCTCTTCTTCTCTTGTCAAGGTAAATTTCACGGGCCTTCCTGTCTTTTTAGCCATGAAAGCAGCGCAAATATCCCATTTCCTCAGTTCCATTTTACCGCCGAAACCCCCTCCCACATGAGGTTTGATCACTCGAACGTCGTTCTCGCGCATTCCTAATGTAGCAGCAAGCAAACATTGCACGATGTAAGGGGTCTGGGTCGAGGTCCAGAGGGTTATTTTCCCGTTATATTCACATTGGGCCACAGAGGAGCAGGGCTCCATATAGGCGGCGCTGATGGCATGGACATTAAAGGTATCCTCTCGGACATAATCGGATTCTGCGAACGCCTGTTCCACATCACCATGCTTAATCTTTCTCTGGATGCTGTTGTTTTTCGGATAGAGGTCATGTAAGATCGGGGCGCCTTCGCCCATGGACTGATCGATATCAAACGTGGCTGGAAGTTCCTCATATTCGACTTCAATAAGGTCCAAGGCCTCTTCCGCTGTGTCTCTGTCCACGGCTGCGACGGCCGCTACTTCGTCTCCGATAAATCTAACCTTATCCACTGCAAGTGCATATTCATCCTGAGTGTTAGGGAAAAGACGCCAGTTTCCAAATTTTATCTTCGGCATATCCTCCGATGTTATGACGCATTTAACACCTTGCAATGACCTGGCTTTACTCGTATCTATATTAAGGATGCGCGCATGGGCGTAAGGACTCCTGAGCATACGCCCGTGAAGCATTCCCGGCAGCTTGATGTCATCCGTATAAATAGCCGCCCCTGTTGCCTTATCTCTTATATGTGTGCGGGATACATTCTTCCCGATAGTAACGAATTCGTTCATGTTTTCGTCTCCATAATTTCCTCCTGAAGCAGGGTCTATTTTCCTGAAGCCCTGCTGCTTGCCTCATCAATCGCCCTAATTGTCAGCACTGCAACCATTTTTTTTCGATACTCGGCAGTAGCTCTTACGTCTGTTATGGGCGCGCATTCCTGAGATGCCTCAAGTCCGGCCTTTTCCAGCAGGTCGGCAGAGATCCGGCCACCCTTAATGATTTTTTCCGCTTTGATCGCTCTCATGGGAATCGGGGCAACAGCTCCCAGAGCAATTTTTGCCTCTTCACATATATCACCGTTCATGGTGAGCATAACTCCCACCCCCACTGATGAAATATCAACTTTACCCCTGGGTGAGATATGCTTATAAGAAGCTCCTGATCCTTCGGGCGCAATGGGCACATGTATGGAAGTGAGGATTTCCCCTTCACCTATTGCCGTGAGACCGGGCCCTTTAAAAAACTCGTCAAGCGGGAGTTGCCTTTGCCCTTTAACACCGGCAAGAGTCACCTCCGCGCCCATGGCTATAAGAACCGGAGCATTATCCGCTGACGGGGCTGCGTTACAGAGATTTCCCGCCACGGTACCCATGTTTCGTATTTGGACATTTGCCGTTGCCCTTGCTGCATCAGCAACGGCAGGGTATTTATCTTTGATGATGGGATGGAGTTCAACATCGGCAAGGCGGGCCATGGCACCTATGGTAAGGCCCTTTTCCTCTTCGAACGAGATTCTATGCATACCATTGATCTTTTGTAGATCAATAACCGCCTTGGCCTTTAAGAGACCACGGCGTTTCTTGAGCAGGATATCCGTCCCACCGGCCATAACCACGGCGCCGCCTCCCTGTTCCATGAGGAGCCTGCATGTATCCTCGATGCTTTCCGGCGCGTAGTAATCAAATCTTGCAAGACTCATTTCAAATTTCCTCTTAATTATTGTCGTTTGTCTGTTTCATTTTTTCCGCTGCAGCGCCTATTGCATCAACGATATTGTAATACCCCGTGCAGCGGCAAAGGTTTCCGGAAATTGCAGTACGGATCTCTTTTTCATCAGGTGAAGGATTCTTCGTGAGGAGATTGAGCGCCGATAATTCCATGCCTGATGTGCAAAATCCGCACTGTATTGCGCCTTTTTCAATAAAGGCTTCCTGGATGGGATGTAATTCTTCTCCCGAAAGAGCAAGCCCTTCAATTGTCGTAATATCTTTTCCATCAACTGCTACGGCCAGGGTCAGGCATGAGCTGACGGACCTTCCTTCCACAAGGACGGTACAGGCTCCGCAGTCCCCTTCCCCACAACCCAATTTGGTCCCCGTCAGGCCAAGGTCTTCCCGCAGCACCTCGTTCAGTGTTCGCCATGGGTCAACAGCAATGGAGTAGGGGTCTCCGTTTACTGTTATAGTGATCAGATGCTTCATTTTTATTACCTCCCGTTGTTTTAACCCAGATTGTGCAGTAGAATCCGTAGCGAGGCTCAGAAAACCTTAGTGAAACGCGCAGTTGGAGCGATTTTGTGACATAGCTATATTCATAAATATGTCGAGGAACAAAATCGGGAAACAAGCGTTGCAGCAAGGATTTTCAAGCCGCAGTGGGAGGCTACCGCACAATCTGGGTTAAATATCGCTTCCTGCCTATATGATCAGTGTGGCTTTTTAGTCCCATTTTATAGTGCTTGGGGACTTCAACTACACTCTGAACGGTCACCTTGTGTCTTTCAATACATGTTGAATATCATCCGGTTTTGCTTGCAGTGTACCTCTTGACAAGACCTTTAATGCAAGGTCCCGTGTGACGTCCCAATGGCTTTTCCGGCGCATAACCTGCTTGCTTTGCTCAAGCCCAATAATCCCCAAGAATGATGTCCATATAACTTCTGAAAGGGTCTTGGGATTGCATCTGACAAAGAGCCCCTCATTCACACCATATTGAACGATTTTATGTTGAAGTCTGGTTGCTTTAGAGCCGGCCTGGGCCAGTTTTTCACGCAGGTCTTCAGCAAAATTGCGGATCATTTCGTTCTGAATAAAGTACAGAGACGCATTAAAGGCGACAGGATCTCTTTCGTAGAATTTCTGAAAGCATTCCCACAGTTTTTCGAGCAGCCTGTCTTTCAGGACTTCCCGGTGATCATAGATCCCTTGCAGGAGATGGACAAAGTACTCGACATGGTCCACAATTGCACTGATGCATATTTCATCCTTGTTTTTAAAATATAGGTAGAGGGCGGCCCGGCTGATTTCCGAACGTTCGGCTATCTTTTCCATGGTAATAGCGTGATAGCCCTCTTCGCTATAGATCTCCATGGCCGCTTTGATAGCGTGCCTGCGACGCAACATTTTTTCCCGGTTTCTTCGCTCTGCGACACCCATTTAGACACCTCCTCCATCTTTAAGACACTAAGTCTAGACTTTAGACGGAGCGTCAGTAGATGTCAAGATTTTTTTGCCTGTAATTGTCATTGGGTCCGCTTCATATTTCATAACTACTTGAAATCAAAAAAGATTGGTTATGAAATATTGTACGTAAAACGAACCTAAACCGCTGCTTACAAAATTTTTTTAAATTTTTAAAAATATTTACTTGATAAGTTAAACTATTTTCTCCATGAATAATTTACATATGGACAACCATATAAAATTTTTTGGGATTAGAAATGCTGGTCCTCTGGGTAAGGCCAGAGGTATTTAGGCTCTGTCTAAAAAGTGCTTCGCAATTAAAAAGAGAGGTGGTGCATATTATGAAAGATCTTAAAATTGCTATTGTTGGTATTGGAGCTACAGGCGCGATTCTGGCTGCGGCCCTGCTCAGTAAGAACCCTGAAATAACTCTCATAGATCCCAGACCTGGCCTGGGAGAAGAGCTCCGAAAAAATGGAATTAAAATCTCAGGGGCTATTTCCTACCAGGTTCCGGTTAGAAATTTTTACACCCGAATTGCAGATGTCAAAGACATCAGTCCAAATTTCATCTTTCTGTCCACCAAAACCTTCCACCTCCCTCAGGTCTTAGGTGAATTAAAGGAGGTGTTTAAACCCGGAACAAAAGTCGTCAGTACCCATAATGGCCTGGGAACAGAAGATTTTATTGCTGAGAAATTCGGTGCAGACGCCGTTTTCCGAATGTCTCTCAATTATGGTGTCTCGTTGAAAGGTCTCGGTCAGGTGGAAGCTGCGTTTTTCAATAAGCCGAATCATCTGGGAGGCTTAACACAGGAAAACCGAGAACTCGGAATCCAGATAGCCCAATTGCTTACGGAGGGAGGTTTGGACACCGAGTTCGTTGATGACATCAAGCTATATGTTTGGAAAAAGATGATTATGAAATGCACCATGGCATCCATTTGTGCTGT
>CAZUHR010000017.1:0-20243 GCA_964620335.1 uncultured Desulfobacteraceae bacterium | reverse complement strand
AGAGCTGGCATGAGAGAACAAATAAGAGGGGTCTCAGCCTTTTGCCATTTCCCAAAAGTGTGTGCTTCCCAATATCTACGATGAGGTTTATTCGGGATTCCAGGCCCTTCTTTAACTCCTCATCTATTTTCTTAACATGCTCTTGGTAATTACTTAATACCGTATTTTCCGTATCCATAGTGACGCTTATACCTTAAATTAAGCGATAAACACTTTACTATTTCGGGCTTTCTTGTTTAGCAATATGTAAGTATAATAATTTACGTCCGGGAATATTACAACTCATTTAATAAAGGAAAATCTTCCATCCATCCCTAAATATTCTAAATCCGAAATCATATGATTTCCCCCACTAGATCATATTCATGTGCATCCGTTATCAATACCGGCATAATTTCGCCGGCTACACCCTCTCCCTTATTAATCAACACTTTTCCGTCCACATCCGGGGCCATTGTCTCCGTCCTTCCCTTCAACAGCAAATCTGTCTCCGGGCTCACACCTTCAATCAAAACCGGTAAAGTTTGACCAACCTGACGCTGATTCAGCTTCCTTGAGATTTCCTTCTGGAGGGTCATAATCGTTTTCTTCCTTTGCTGAGCAATTTCTCTCTTAACGGTTGACTTAAAGCGGGCTGCCCTCGCCCCTTTTTCCCGGCTAAAAATAAATGTGCCGAGGTGATTGAATTCAACCCTCTTCACAAAATCGCAAAGCTCATTAAACATATCTTCCGTTTCCCCTGGAAATCCCACCATAAGAGTGGTTCTCAGACTTATCTTACGTCTCCCGGACCTTATCCTTTCAACAAGCTCCCACGGCGTTTCACCGGAAAAGTTCCTTCCCATTGTTTTTAAAAGCCTTTCATTTACGTGCTGCAAAGGCAAATCCAAGTAGGGACAAATAGCTTCCTCGGAATTAATCAATTCCAGAAGTCGGTCAGAAATCTCACCGGGATAACAGTAAAGCAAACGAATCCACCTGACTCCCCTGATGCAAACCAGCATCTCTAATAAATCTTCGAGACAAACATCTTCGTCAAGATCTTTTCCATACATGGTAGTGTCTTGGGCGATCAGGTTGATCTCTTTGACCCCCGATTGCACCATCTCCTCGGCCTGTATGCACAATGATTCCAGTCCACGGCTACGATAAGGCCCTCTCAAACTGGGGATGATACAGTATGAACATCTATGGGAACATCCATCAGCAATCATAAGGTACGAGCTGTAGAAGGGAGATATCTGAATTCTTGGGACAGTATGGTCTGCTATATGGACTGGCCTGCTGAGATATACTGGAACAACAGATAAAGGCGAACTTTTCTCCAAAATATCCGCAACATGGTGGATTTCACCAGTACCCAACCATCCATCTACCTCAGGGATCTCTTTCGCCAGTTTGTATCCATATCTCTGGACAAAACAACCTAACACCACGACCTTTTTCAACTCACCCTGCGCCTTGAGATTTACGGCTTCAAGAATCGTGTCAATTGTCTCTTCAACGGCGGACCTGATAAAGCCACAGGTGTTGATGACTGCAAACTCCGCCTCAGCAAGACTTTGTGCAAATACAAAACCACTTGCTTGGAGCAGTCCGAGGACATGTTCGCTGTCAACCAGATTTTTGGCGCACCCCAGGCTTATAAGAAATACCCTGCCTTTCTTGCCCATAGGTACTGCCACTTATAAGCCCCCTGATTGTAAAGCAGTTCTTAGCAAATAAGCCGCCAATCCATTTTAATTACAATCCAGCCCTCTGAAAAAGCTTGTTTATGTCCAGCCTGTTGACACTGTCCGTGAAAATTTCCCCCAACACAGTTTCGGCTGCACCACGCCCTGAAAAATTGTACCTTGCACCCTCTCCGGTGATGTTTTCCCTTGAGAGAACCTTGTCGTTTCTTACCAACCTGGCTTCATAAGCCATTTTGAAGACCCAATCACGGCCTGCTCTATCGAGGAAAAATTCGTTCAGCACAATTAACAATTGGGGTACCTCTTCTGATTCTTGAAGAACAGGAATCAGACCATCATTTTCCAATCTCCTCCTGAATCCCTCCCTCATCATACCAACAACCCGATAGATCCCGGCCTTAAGTTCAGCCTCCTTATGCTGTGCCACGCTGAGAGAAAAATTTCCTGAAAAATCCAGCAACTCATTTTTGGCCCCTTTGCCCAAGACTTCCTTGTTGCTCCGTTCATCTTTAATAGTCAAAAGCACTTTTTTGCCCTTTAATTGGGCTGATGCTGGCGGAAGTTGATAACTGACCTTCAATTCTGGGATCGAAGCGCATGAAGCTGTGAATATAAAAAGCATTAGAATTACTAATATTATCCCGCATCCTTGATTTATCTCTCTCATTGCCCTATCCTCCGTGAATTGAAGATTTTCGATTGAACGACCCTGCAGCAAGACATCATCGAGGAGTTCGGCTTAGGCTCCCTTCGGGTCTGAGCCTCAGGGTCGAAGACACTCGAAGGCCTCATGTCGAGTCGTTTCCAGGGAATTACCCAGTTAAATGAAAACCGGACATCTGTTGGTATAATAATTTATAATATGACACACAGAAAATTTTTTTACTTTGCGAAATCATGAATAGAAATCATCAATCGCCAATCGTCAATAGTCAATAGTCAATAGTGAAATACCCTATCCTATCAGGCTGATATGTCAAGTAAAAGGACCAGAGTAAATGACCCGGAACTTGAAGTATCTCTGTCTTCGGAAGACAGACATCTTTTTAATGCCGCATGGGAAACAGCCAGGGCAAATCATGGCCGAGAATTTACCTTTTACCTGCCAGGGATGATCAGGTACGGGAAGGAACGGGGACGTTACCCGGCCATATCTATTACCGGAGACCGGTGCGATCTTCAATGTGAACATTGCAAAGGAAAACTTTTAGAACCCATGTGGAAAGCCGAAGATCCCGCCCGCCTGGGAGAAATGTGCCAAAAGTTTGCAAGGAATGGAGCCCATGGCATCCTTTTGAGCGGAGGTTCAGATCAGAGGGGAAGGCTTCCCTGGAAACAGTATGGAAAGGAAATAAAAAGGATCAAGGACGACACAGCACTTTTCATCTCCGCACACACCGGTTTTATTGATCCATGCACCGCCAAATCAATAAAACAGGCCGGAGTGGTCCAGGCCCTCATCGACGTTATGGGAGATGAAGAAACCGCGACCCGGGTCTACCACTTAAACAGCCTGAAGCAGGTTCATAGTGCACTGAGAGGAATCAAAAAAAGCGGTCTTGAACTCATTCCCCACATTGTTGCCGGACTATACTATGGTAATATAAAGGCAGAACGCGAAGCATTAGAAATAATCCGTTTTTATAGGCCAAATGCCCTGGTAATAGTCGTCCTCACGCCACTTCAAGGAACGCCTATGTTTAATGTTTCTCCCCCGTCTCCACTTGAAACCGGCCGTTTAATAGCGAGGGCCAGGTTGATGATGCCGGAAGTGCCCATTTCCCTGGGATGTGAAAGACCAAGAAACAGGGACGGTTGGGTGATGGAAAAGTTGGCTATACAAGCCGGGGCAAACCGCATGGCAGTTTGGTCAGATTCTGCCATACAGGAGGCCAAAAATCTCGATCTAAAGCCCCGATTTCAGGCTACCTGCTGCTCCCTAAGTTACAGGCCTGAATTCGGTGCAACCGGCCCAATGGGTTTCTGATTACCCTCCGGCTCGTGTTTGTCTTTGATACAACATTAAGGTTTGGTTCCTAGCGCTTAAAAAAGACGGCCGCGGACCTACGCCCGATTTTCTTTGCCTGTTCTTGATAGACACTTTTGGTTGACACTTGTTAAAAATTGTAATAAAAAGCGATGAAAATTATTCCTTTTCTCTATGCAAATGAACCACGCTGAGAAACTAGAAATAACTTTTATAGGTGTTCTCTTACGTATGGCGCTAGCTTCTGATACAGGATCTTTGATACCCCTTCTATAAAAGCATAGGGGCTCTACATAAATTTCCCTTACTGATTTTTCGCATCTTTCTAAAAATGACATAAGCATTTTTTAGATTAGTGAATTGAAGCAGGGATTCAATTTTTAAAATATAACTAACTTAAAAAGGGAGGTAGATGGAATGGAAAATGCCGATTTGATGAAACAAAGGGCAAATGTATACAAGTTTCTTTCCACACTTTATCGAGACGAAATTCCGGAGGATCTTGTAACAAAACTGACGGATAAAGAATTTGTCGCAAAGTTGAAGGATTTTTCAAAGGGCTGTAAATATAGTGACTTAGGCAAAGGCCTGGACATGATGGCAAAATACCTCGCAAGGGGCAAATTGAACCACTACAAGGATCTGAGCTACGAATATGCCGATATATTTCTCAATGCGGGTGAGAATCCGGCATTGCCTTACGAGTCAGTCCATGCAACTGGCGAGCCGGTGGTTATGCAGAAATCCGTTTTTGACGTGCGTGCGGCTTACCGTAAGGCAGGGGTTCACAAATCAGACGATTACAAGGACCTGGACGACTATATTGCCGTAGAATTGGAATTTGTCCGCCATCTTCTCGAAAAAGGAAACGCTGATGCTGCAGCCGATTTTCTCAACAATCACTTAATGAACTGGATACCTGGGTTCCACGCTGCCCTTTACGGTGCTGCTGTTCTTGACTTTTATAAAGGCCTCTCAGCCTTCACACTGAGTTTTCTCTTTCATGACCTTTACCCGGAAAACCCGGATTACCAGATTACTGTAAAAGGCCTGAGCGAAATCATCGATCAGCTCAAATTGGGCGACGATTATGTAACCTTAGCAAAGGGTGCAAAAGAAGAAGGACCTGAAAAGGCCATACCCACCCATTGCTATACTTGCGGCGCGCTTTGCGGCCAAGTTGGCACGGTCAGGGACGGAATTTTGCTGAAGACCGGCGGCCTCAAAGGTGACCCGAAGAGTGGCGGGCTCATATGCCCCAAGGGAGCAAACAACCGGAGCTATGTATACAGCGCTCACAGGCTTAAAGAGCCCCTTATTAAAGAAAACGGCAGATTTAGAAAGGCCTCCTGGGAGGAAGCTCTCGATCTCGTGGCCGAAAAACTGAAGTCCTTTGATCCAGCCTCAGTGCTTTACTTCAGGGGCAACGACTGGAACAATTTTTATCATGAGGCCCTGTTTGACCACTACGGTGCCCACAAGGTCACTCACAGGCCTATGTGTGATAATGCGATCCGCATGGCCAATGAACATAACCTCAATGATAAGCGCCCATGGCTCAATACAGAGGAATCAGACTACATGGTCTTCTTCGGGCAAAATCCCCTGGCCACCTCCTACGGCTGGAGACAGGTCGGCAACATCAGGAAGGCCTTGAAAAGAGGCGCTAAACTGGTGGTCTTTGACCCGAGGAAATCAGAGTCCGCTGCCGTAGCCACTGACTGGATCCAGCCCATACCGGGAACCGACGGAGCAATTGCCACGGCCATGTGCTATGTGATCGTAAAAAATGAGCTCTATGACAAAGATTTCGTGGAAAACTGGACCCACGGGTTCGAGGATTTCAAGAAGAGGCTCCTAGGTGAAGAAGACGGTGTCGCCAGGACGCCGGAATGGGCGGAAAAGATCAGCGGTGTACCGGCTGAAACCATTGAACGTATTGCCAGAGAATTTGCAGCGGCCAAGGCCAAGGGAGTTGGAAGCTGGGCTGGTACATCCCAGTGCCCGAATGGATATGAAACTACCATGGCCGTCCAGGCCTTGAACGGCCTCTGTGGCACCTTTGACGCCCCCGGCGGTCCCAGTCTTCCGTTCAAGCGTAAACTGAAACCCGCCTGGGGAGAGGGTCAGACTAAGCCCCCCGCAAACAGTCCCCCTAAACTGGATAAGGTAAATATGTGGGCAGGCGCAATCCCGTCATACTTCCCGAAGGACGTTGCCGAGGGCAAAATCAAGGCGATGATCAACTGGTTTGGTGATCCGATTCTTTCCTGGGGCAATGAGGTAGCCACGGCCAAGGCGTGCAAGGACCTTGAATTCCTGGTTACGATAGATGCTTGGATGCCCAACGTGGGTCCGGTGAGTGATGTGGTATTGCCGGATGTTGTCGCCTGCGAAGACAGCCAGGTAAAAGCGGATTGGCTTTATGAGGCATTCATAGCCTACTATGCCCAGTTGGTGAAACCACTATACAACGTGAGACCATGGTGGTGGATGTGTAAGCAAATAGCAAATCGTCTGGGCCTCGGTGAGCACTTCCCCTGGGAGGATATCAACGAAGCCAATGAAAATATGCTTAAAGGCACTCAGTGGTCATTTGAAGAGCTGAAAGAGAAAGGCTTTATCATTACTGACGAGGCCGAATACTATAAATACAAAAAGTGGGGATCGCTTAATGTGCCCGAAGGTTACGGCTCCTCAGGTAAGACAAAGACCGGCAAATACAATTTCAGGAACCCTGTTGCCGAAGAAAAGGGTGCGGAGACAATGCCAGATTACATTGAGCCCCCCGAAGAGTTAAAACCTGATAATGATTATCCCCTTATATTCGGAAACTTCAGGCTCTTGGAACATGAACACAGTTCCACCTTCAATAATTATGCCCTGATGAGGATACGGCCCACCAACCCCCTCTGGATCAATGTAAAGGATGCAGAAGAAAGGGGTATTAAAAAAGGAGACAAGGTTATTGTGAGGTCTCCATGGGGCCACAAAATCCTGGTTGCACATCCGACTGAGGATATCAGGAAGGGCGTAGTTGGCTCAGGAGGAGGATACGGACATATCCGTGGTCTTGAGGGTGATCCAAAGTATAGGCAGTTTGGCGGGACTAACACCCCGGGGCTGATGAAACCAAATGCACCTGATCCAAACGGCGGCAACCCGATGATCAAGTATATTAAGGTGCAGGTTGAAGCTGCCTAAAACTCAGAAGAATATGCTTGATCTATCATAGGATTGTCATGGCAGGTAATTAAGATGCCCCGCCCAAAAGGACGGGGCATCTTTTTTGTGGAGTTGAGGAGGATTAATTGCGTTTACGTAAAGAGATCTCCTCTATTTCGTTTACGCGGGACCCCAGGTTATGCCGTCAACAGTTTTTGTTTTGTTTAGCTCGGCCATGGCCGCTAAGGCGGCAGCTCCTATGGTGTCTGCTTCGACAATGGTTATTTTAAGCGTGCCGTCACCCTGCTTCACCCATGTAACCTTGAAATCACCAATATCGGTTCCCGTACCTGCGGCCTGAGCACCCAGGTAATCATCAGTATTTAAGTAGCCGGCTATCGCGAATGGGGCCTTTTTTTCCACCAGGATATACTTGGCATAGGCGTGATTGAATCTCGCAATCGCCTCTGAAAGACCACCGTTTAGAGCAGCTATCTTCGCGTCCTCCTGCATGGAAAAGAACTTGGGTACCGCCACCGCTGCCAGGATCCCCATGATGATTATCACGGCAATGATTTCAATAAGCGTAAAGCCTTCTTCGTTTCTTAATAGTCCCTTGTTTTTCTTCTTTGTATTCATGGTATTCATGATTAATCCCCCCTTAATATTACGTAGCTTTTTTTGCTCCTTTTCCGTGTTGTTTTGCAATACTATCCTGCACATATAATGCCAGAATTTATCCCTAAACAAAAAAAAATGGATATTATTTTCCTGCATTAATTGATTATTGTGTAAAATCAATTAGATCGGGCATTAAAAGTTTCCCCCAAAAGTTATCTGCAACGCCAAAAGAACAATAAAATTTGGCCTTATCAGGCTACAAATTGCGTAGCTTTTCCATCATTTATTGTAGGTTTCGTCGATTTATATTGGAAGGTAAAGGGTTTAGCAATGGCGCTTCTAATGTTGATGACTTCATAAAAAGTCGTTTCACCTGTCATTGCGAGGAGTAAAGCGACGAAGCAATCTAATGATTTTAAGCTGTTCAGACGATGAGATTGCTTCGCTAAAGCTCGCAATGACTTTTTGTAAAGGTTTTCATGAAACGCAATACTATTACGGCTGAGTAGCAAGGAAGGCAATAGGAAGGAGGTTCTATTCTTATTCTAGCTCATGTGAATTCTGACTTCTGACTGCATTAGGTACAAATGAGGCTTAATTGTGACGTATCAACTGCCGGATCGTTTAAATTGATCCACATCTATGTTAAATTTCTTTACCCTGTGCCACAGGCTTCTTTCGCTGACCCCTAGAAGCCTGGCCGCCGTCACCTGGACACCGCCGGCACTCATAAGTGCCTTGGTAATCATTCTTCTTTCAAATTCATTAATACGTTCGTCAAGATTCAGGGCTTCGTCAAAATCCAGTTTCTCTTCTTTCGGGCTTTCCGCTTGTTCGGTGATGCTGGACGGCAGGTGCATGGGTTCAATGACATCTTTTGCCATAACACATGCCGATTCAACGGCATTTTTTAATTCGCGGACATTTCCCGGCCAATCAGAAATCGTAAGCAATTGCATGGCCTCCGATGAGACACTGAGCTTTTTTCCGGACTGACTCACGAATTTATCGATCAATATCGGGATGTCCTCTCTCCTTTCCCTTAGACGCGGAAGACGGATTGTAAAAACATTTAGCCGGAAAAAGAGGTCCTCGCGAAATTGCGCTGTGTCTACCAGCATGGAAAGGTCCTTGTTGGTGGCCGCAATAATACGTACATCCACCTTGACCGGCTGGCTCCCCCCGACCCTATCAATCCGGGACTCCTCGATTGCTCTCAGCACCTTGGCCTGGATGGCCAAAGGCATGTCACCGATTTCGTCCAAAAAGATTGTACCGCCGCTGGCAATCTCAAACTTACCTATCTTTCTTGTATTTGCTCCGGTAAACGCGCCTTTTTCATGTCCGAATAGCTCGCTTTCAAGAAGACCTTCCGGAATTGCCGCACAATTGATTGCCACAAAAGGCTTTCCCTTACGATCGCTGTGTTCATGAATACTGTTTGCGAAAAGTTCCTTCCCGGTACCGGTTTCTCCGAGGAGCAGGACAGTGGAATCTGTAGGGGCGACCTTAGTAATCTGGAAAAACACCGCCCGCATGGATTTACTTTGACCAATGATCTGAGGAAACTGCTCCCGGGCTTCGACCCGACTCAAAAATTCCGTAACCCTGTCAAACGCCCGGGTATAACGGGTCATTTCATCCTTTCTGGCCTGTTTATCTTCTTTTCCATTCCCTCCTACTACCCCGAGCGTCCCTGTTTTCTCAACAAATCTCTCCATAGGATTAATAATAAATCTCACAATCAGCACACCCGAGATCAGTGAAAAGAGTATTAATAAGGCTCCCCAAAAGAACAAATATCTTGCGGGATCAAGGCCCATTTTTTGAAAATAAATTGTCAGATTGTAACAAGCAAGCAAGGTCAAAAGGGAGATCCCGGTAAAAATTACAGGAATGAGAATATATAGGCTGATATTGTATCTGGTATTTTTGATACTTTTCATTCCTTACACCTTTTTTTAAGTATTAAGTTAAAATCCTTTAGCCATCTTTGTAAGATCCCACATGGGCAAAAATATTGACAGCGCAAAAAAGCCAACCACACCGGCCAGGCCAATGGTCAGGATAGGGCCGATAGCCTCTGATAGTTTTGACATTGCATATTCCAGCTCTGAATCATAATGCTCTGAAATATCACTTAGCATTTCAGCCAGATTCCCTGATTCCTCCCCTATGGCAACCATGTTGACAACGATAGGTGTAAAATATCTTGCAGACTTCAGTGGGCCGGAAATGCCACGACCCTCTTCAAGTTTCTCACCTATCAGTTCAAATTCCCGTGAAATGGCAGTATTACCTATAGTTCCGGACAGAATCCTCAAAGATTCGAGAACGGCCACACCGCTGGATTGAAGTATGGCAAATATGCTGGCAAAACGGGACATGGCAGCCTTTACAAAAAGGGGGCCAATGATGGGAACCTTCATGAAAAAAGTATCCCGGACATATTTCCCCTGTTCTGTCTTTAAATAGTAGATTAAAATCAAGGCAACGGCAGCTACACCTCCAAGCATGACATACCAGTAGGTGCTCAGAAACTGATACAAAAGGATGCTGATTTTGGTAGGAACGGGGAGCGCAACGTGGGCCTTATTGAATATTGGTACGAATTTGGGGATGACAAACGTCAGGAGTACAAAAAAGGCAATAGAAAGAAAGATGAGTACAATCATTGGATACTGGAGGGCGGCTTTAACATCCGACCTTATCTTGTTCTCGTGTTCTATGATATATGTCAGCCGATCCAGGACCTCCGGAAGGGCCCCGCTTGCCTCTCCTGCCTGCAACATACTGCAGTACAGGGAAGAAAATACCTTCGGGTGTTTCCTGAAGGCATCATAAAGACTCGTGCCTTCCTCTATATCCTGATGCATTAAGCCGGCAATTCTTTTAAGGCTCGGATTCTCTGTTTGATCCTCCATTACCTCCAATAGGGCTAACATGGGTACCCCGGCCCTGGTCATGGTTCGAAACTGTTTTGTAAATAGAATCAGATCCGCGGCCTTTACCTTGGTCAACATCCCCTTGATGCTGTCCCAGGCGGACGGCCCCGAGGCCTCCCCTCTCCTTGTGATCCTGGATGGGATGAACCCATGGTCAGCTAAAATACTACTGACTGCTGCAGGAGAATCCGCTTCAATCACGCCGGAAACGGTCTTACCGATTTCATCTATTGCCCGGTAGGTAAATTTTGCCATTTGATAACCTTGATTTAGCCCATAACCGCTGAGGCAGCCTCTTCCAGGGTCGTTATTCCCCTTCTTACCTTATCAGCAGCGTCCTCCTTTAATGTCCTTAGCCTTCCCGTTTTTTGGGCAGCCCGGGTGATCTCCTGCGCGGATCTCCTTTTCAGGATCATCTCCTCGATGATTTCATCCATGGCCAGGACTTCGAATATGCCTGTTCGGCCTTTATATCCTGTATTAAAACAGCTGAAGCATCCCTTGCCCCTCTGAAAATTGCTCCCCTCCAACTTGTCCATTCCGAATTGGGCCAGGGCCTCTTTCGGTGGTATGTAAGGCTCTTTACAGTTGGGACAAATCGTCCTGACCAGACGCTGGGCAAAAGAAACGAGCAGCACGGAAGAAACAAGGAACGGCTCAATACCCATATCCAAAAGGCGCGTGATTGCTCCTGCCGCGTCATTGGTATGAACCGTGCTCAGGACCCGATGGCCGGTCAGGGCTGCCTGAACGGCAATTGTGGCTGTTTCTGCATCCCGGATCTCCCCTACCATGATCACGTCCGGATCCTGTCTCAGTATGGACCTGAGCCCGCTGGCAAAGGTCATACCCGCCCTGCGGTTTAACTGGACCTGCCTGATCTTTTCTATCCTGTATTCCACAGGATCTTCAATCGTAATAATATTGACGTCCTCCTTATTGATCTTTTTCAGGATGGAATAAAGGCTGGTGGTCTTGCCGCTCCCCGTTGGTCCTGTACTCAGAATCATGCCAAAGGGTTTGACAATCAATGGTTCGATTTTCTTCATGTCTCCCTGAAACATGCCGAGCTGATCCAGGGTATAAAGGCCACCGCTTGAATCAAGCAGACGAAGGACAAGATTTTCACCATGGATCGTTGGGATGGTTGACGCCCGGATATTGATATCCCGGTTCTGGGTCTTGACCGTAAACCTTCCGTCCTGGGGGATCCTGGATACAGCGATATCCATGTTCGCCAGGATCTTGAGCCTGGACACGATCGGCAAAAACATGGACTTGGGCGGAACAGGTACCTCATGAAGTTTTCCATCCACCCGGAACCGCACCTGCACATAATCCTTTTCCGGACTTATGTGTACATCGCTTGCCCTCTCGCGGACAGCCTGGGACAGGATAGAATTCGCCAGACGGACTATGGGGGCCTCTTCAGCCATATCCTGGAGGGAGCTTACCTGAACATCTTCACTCCCTTTTTCCACTTCTATATCCGTTTCACCGTATTTCACCTGCTGGATACTCTCCAGTACATCATCCAGATCAGAATAGGCTCCGTAAAGGCTCCCGATCAACTGATTTAGTTGCTGATCCGTGCAGATGACGGGCTCGACCTCGATATTCGTCACGGCTTCTACAGTGTCTAATGCCCTTATATCCAAGGGATCGGTTACACCGATTGTAAGTAGATTGGCCTTTCTCATCAGCGGCACCACATGCTGCTTCTGGGCAATGTCAGCAGGAATTGTGTTTGCCAGGCTCAGATCAAGAGGATACTTTTCAGGATGATATTTTTCGATCTTTAGCTGTTCGGAGAGAAAATCTATCAGCTGAGACTCTCTGAGGACTCCCTGTCTGACAAGAAACTCACCCAGCTTTAATTTTGTATTCCTCTTTGAAATCAATGCCTGTCTGAGCTGTTCTTGCGTCAACAGGCCACCGTCTATCAGTATTTCACCTAATTTCTTCTGTCCTTTCAATTCTAATACTCCAATTGAGCGAAAATTGTTAACAGAAACCTATTAAAACACAGGATTAGCAAAAAAGACCGTGCCCTCGTCCCATTCCGCCTGGATCTTTGCTCCTGCAACAAGCTCGGAGGGCAACTCCTTGAGCATCCTCCTGGCGGATTCCTCATCTGGGAAATACTTTCTGTATAATACCATAAACTTCAAGCCATCTTGCCTGTTCCAACAGGGAATGATCCCCAAATGACGTATATCGGCGGAATGACTTCTCAAAAAACGGTACGCATCCTCGAGCCGGTCTTTGGTAGTTATGTTAACCCACCAGAATTTCAACAATGAAGGGTTGACCTCCACCTGGACGGCAGGAAAACGGATTAACTGGCCCGGCTCGATCATGTTTGGATTCCTGATTTCCGGGTTGCATTTGGTAACAAGTCTTAGATACTTCCGGTCGTAAACCCCGTAAACCTTATGCATCAAGTTTCCCAGTGTATCACTTTTATGCACACTTATCCGTCCTAAGATGTCCGGGATTTCTTCATCACTGTCTGCTATTTCCGAAGAGACTGTGTACACCTCTTCTTCGGTAACTGGTGCTTCATACTCGCTGATAACCGGAGGCTCAATTGTCTCCGTTGAGACAGCGGCATCTGCACTGCCTCTTTCGGGAGCCTGCTGGATTGACGTCTCTCTAATCCTGACAATAGGCTGTTTAACCCTCATTTGGGTATTGACCAGTTGAAACAGCAAGGCCCTTCTTTCCTTCTCCCATGGTACTGGAATGGTTAGGTGTTCGGGTGCCACGGCAAAAACCAAGACGACCACAAGCACACCTGTCAAAACCGCTATCCTGACGGGATGCCACTTCTTTGGCAAATCAGGAAAGGCCTCGTTGACACAAAAACGGGCCACTGACCCACTGACCCTGGAACGATTTTGAATAATCAGGGTCAGTACGACCCTGTGACAAAGATTGATAATTTTCCTGGGATAGCCCCCTGAGGCCTTATAGATAACACGCAATGCCCAAAAGCTGAAAAAAGACGGTATTTTTTCGCCATCACTTGCGAGTTCAAGCCGGTATCGTATCATAGCCCTTGTTTCACGAAAATTTAACGGGCCCAAAACATGGTACAAGTTAATGCGATCCGCAAAATTCTGATGTTCTTTAATGCCTTGTTGGAATTCTTCCTGTGCAAATATGACAATTTGAAGAAGCTTCTGATCGTTTGTTTCGTAGTTGAGAAATTCACGCAGGATTTCAAGGCAAAAATCAGGCAGCTTTTGTCCCTCATCAATAATCAAAACAACCGTCTTTTTTTCGTCCACACCACGACGAAAAAGATAGTTTTTTATGTTCTCCTTAAACTGCCAGTCACTGGTTTCGCTTTTGGCCCTGTTCTCTCCAAACATGCCGGCCACGGTGGCAAGGAATTCAGAGGGCGTGCTGAAATAAGGATCAAGAATAAGGTGGGGCTCCACCTTTTCATCATTTGAAAAATTTCGGATAAGCCGGCGGCAAAGGGTTGTCTTTCCTGTCCCAACATCCCCGATTATGACATTTAACCCTCTCCGAAGACGGACGGAAAGTTCTATTTTTTGCAGGCATTTGACATGCTGCCGGGACTCGAAAAAAAATTCGGGGTCGGGGGAGTTGGAAAAGGGTTCCCTGCTTAAATTAAGAATTCTGAAATAATCCATTTTTCCGCCGGAATTATGTATTTTTATCCGGCTCCTTTTTTTTCAGAATATGGGGTGTTATGAATATAAGCACATCCTCCATCAGGTTTTCCTTATTGATTCCCTTAAAAAGGTAACCGAGCAGCGGGATATCCTTGAGTCCGGGTATACCATCTTCGGATCCAAGCTTCCTTTGCCTGGTAAGCCCGGAAATCACAATAGTCTCATCGTCTTCAACAATCAGACTGGTTTCCGTCTGTTTCTTTATAATAAATGGATTCCCGTCTACGGTGCGGGATGTATCCACTTCGTCTTTCTTAACGGTAATATCCATCCTCAAATGCTTCCCGTCTATCACATGTGGCTTGATCTCCAGCCTTAGGACGGCTTCCTCAAATTTGACTTCCCTATTGCCGTCCTTATCTGTGGATACGTACGGGACTTTTTCCCCATTTTCAGTGAAGGCAATTTGATTGTCAAGGGTTGTTAGCGAGGGGCTGGAAAGGATATTCAATTTCCCCTCCCCCTGAAGGGCTGAAAGCTCGTAACTTAACAGGGACCTTCCAATCTTTTCGGTCAAAATCCCCAGTGTAAAGCCTGCGCCTCCCGTCGTAACGAAATCGGCAGGGAAATCCGCAGCGTATCCAGTAGTAGGGTCGATACCCGGGGCAAGGGGATTACTCATGTCACCTCCGGTGTTTGCCCCGGGGGTGATCCATAGGTTCCTGTTGCCGGATGAAGTCCTATATAACCCTCCCCATCGAACTCCCAGTTCAAGGGCCGTTTCCCTTGTTGTTTCAATGATATTGGCCTCGATCATTATCTGGGGAGTAGGCCTATCCAGCTTTTGAATCAGAGGGATCATTCTAATAATATCATCCCTGATGGCCTGAATTACGAGCGCATTCGTATGCTCATCCACCATAATGGATCCACGAGGCTTCCCTTCCTTGTCTTTGGTCAAAAACTCCTTAAGGTTTTCCTTGATCTTGTTTGCTTCAGCATAATCAATGTAGACGATCTTTGTCAGGAGTGGCTCAACCCTTCTCAATTCCATTTCCTGGGCTTTCCGTTTCTCCTGAATGGATTCCATCTTCAGGTCATGCTCCATATCTTCCACTGAAACGATTCGTATTATGTCCCCCTCCCATGAGTATGTGAGCCCCTTTGTCCTAAGAACACCTAAAAAAACCTGATCCCAGGGTGCCGCCTCGACATTTATATTGATCTTGCCCTTTACATCTGCGTTTATCATGATATTTTGTCCGGCAATCTTGGCCAAGGCACGAAGGAGAACAGGGACAGGCATATCGTGCATGCTCAGCGATATCTTCTGTGTGGGAAGAGGCTTTTCAGGAACGACTTCTTTCTCCTCTTCCTGGACGGCTCCCTTTTTCTCCTGAGGGAGTTCAATAGATCGGACCTTTTCAGAGGGGGAATGGGCCCTGGCCTCTTCGGCCATGACCTTCCATTTTTCAAAAAACGGGTCCTCTTCTACGGTTTTTTTGCTGGCACACCCGCAGGCAAGTGCCATAAATAAAAGGATAAAAATCAACCAAAGGGTCCTTTTCCTAATACGCATAATATTTTCTTTAGCTAACATAATAAACCACCCACACAGAGTTTATAGTACTTCCTCAACCAAAGGTACGGTGATTTCCTCTTCTTTTCCCTTTATTCCTACAACAATCCTGTTCGGATAAATTGCCCGAATAATAAATCCGCCGGGCCCAATTTCCTCTCCAGTTTTATATTCCATTCCATCAATGATCGCAATCTTCCTATCTCCCATCTGCAGATAACCTGAATAACTGAAAGTAACTTCAGGAAGAACCTCAACCTCCTTCTCGGCTTCCATCTCTGCCTCGACCTTTGGAACCTTCTCTTTTTCCTTAACCACGGAAATCTTTTTATCAAAAAAAGGATCCTTTACCCATTTGCTCTCTGCTTTTTCAATAATGTAGTTATCCGTTGCTGTTGGGCCCTCTTTAGTCAAACCCACCGATAATTCAGTAATCAACTTGTTTATCTCGCTTGACCTGCTTCCAGCACTTTTTGAGGTGCCTTTGGGAGGTGAAGAGAAAAACAGGGCATAGGCACCGTAAACAACAGCAAGACACATCAGAACGAGAATCACTCTTTCCCGTTTTGTCATTTGAACATTCTCCAGGACTATTTCTTCAAGGCCAGCCACACCTTGAGACTGAATTCTTTAACGCCTTCCGCCGCTTGAATCTGAATCTCTTCCACGTGCTCCAGGTACGGCAATTTACCTATTTCAATAAAAAACTCACGAAAATCATAAATTTTTCCCTTAACAACTGCTGTCACGGATAAAAGATCGGCTTGTTCGGTCAAGGACTTTATATCAGGTATAATTCTTATTACCTCGAGATTGCTCTCCCTGGCTATTTTCTCGAAAATGACTGAAATATCAGCCGCTTTATCACGGCCAAGCCGTTCCTTTTCAGGAAAAGGGAGACCCCGGGTTTCCTTCTGCATCACACTTTTCAGCAGTTCCTCGCCAATGGGGAAAAGTGCCTTCTGTTCTTCTATTTGAGATTCCGTCTTTGCTATTTGCTTGTCCAGGCGGACCAGAGACTTATGATAAGGATAGATTGCCAGAACAATAAAGGCCAAAATCCCACCAGCACATATGATGATATGGCGTATGCTCGGCCCCGGTAATATTGCTGATCCCTTTAATGCCATTTTCTTATTCTAAACCAGTTCAGATACACTGTTGAAACCAAATGGTTTCACCCTCACCCAAGGCCTATGCTTACGCGCCCTTAGCCTTTTTACTGACTTCTTGCGTGCCCGCCATATCAATATAGACGGTAAATTGCAGGGCCTCTTTGTCTTTATAATATCCTAAAGTGCTCTTGCTAATACTGGGCCGGCTGAAAAGAGGACTGTTTTCCAGCCTTAAAACGTATGCGGCCAGAGAGGACTCGAGGGTCTGGTGGCTCCCGAAGATAACGCCTTCCAAAACCAAGCTCATCTGTACCCCAGCCTTCTTTTCCCCTGAAACCTGCCCCAGGTTCGCCTTCATGCTTAGCAAACGGACATTCGGTGTGGTTATACTTGTTATTTCCTTGATTATTGCCAACCCTGCATATCTCTTGCTGTATTCCTTTGAAACCTCTTGTTTCTGCTTGGCTTTTGCAGTCAGTTGCACGATATAACTTTGATCCACGCGCGGTCTGTATTGCTCCAGCTTTTGCTGAAGTTGAGCCGCTCTGACTTCTTTCTGACCTTTCACATACCCCTGCCACATAAAAAAGCCCAAACAAATACCCATTATTATAAAAAATACAACAAAGACACCCAAATTGATACGCCTTACGTTTCCCATTCGCTCTTTGTCATCAGATGTGAAGAGTAGATTAGGGGTATGCGAATTTTTGGACAGGGCCATTCCCACGGCAGGAGCAAAAGGAGCCCTGCCGGAAGCTGATCCAGGTACTGAAATGTCGTTCATAAAAGAGGTTCTGGGCTCAAGCGGATCAATTGTATCACCCGGAAGTCCTACTTGATTGATTATATAATCAACCACTCGCTTGAAGGAATTGATCTCACCGACCGTGTAAAGCTTTTTTACACTATCGTTTTCAGATTTTAGAGAATAGTGCCTAAGGCTCCTTTCCACCTGTCTGACCAGCCGCTGGAGGGCTGGAAGGATCATCTTGTATATATCCACTTCTTTGAGGGCAAAACCCGGCTCTGCTTCGGTCAGAGGCGGTGAATCTGCACTGAGGCTAAAGAGAATCCTCCCCGCCTGCTTATCGTCTATCGCTGCTTGCCCATCAATACCCAAAGGAACGGAAACATCTTCTCCTTTTTTACCCTTTCCGTATAAAACGCCTGGGTCCTCCTTAACCTTTTCCATGATCCCTTCGGTCATGCTGTTTATTCCCGTCTTTATCCACCTTACTAAGACGAGATTGCCTGAAGAAAATATATCTATACGCGACCAGTCCCTTCCTACAAACAACGCACTTACGGTTTTTCCATCTGCCTCTATTAGGCTGGTTCTTAATAGATTCTGGATGGCAAAGGGAGAGAGAGACAGGCCTGTCAGAGGAAAACCACTTCGATTGAAGAGATCTTTCAATTGCCGGACTTCCTGCTCTGGGACAGCCCAGGCAAGAACTGAGGTTTTTTGTACGCCTTCCTTCTCTACGTCGCCGAGGATTTCAAAGTCAAAAACGCTTTTATTCTCGTCAAATGGAATTTCCTTTTTAAGGCTCCAAAAAACGACATTAGCGACCTGCCTTCTCGGGACCTTGGGTATTAGAATATTTCGGATTTCTATTCCTTCCGAAGGCAGGCTGCTCCACAGGCCAAACTTCCCTGAAGAACCACAAAAGCTTGCCAGTGTTTTCCTGAAAAAGCTTGAGAATTCAGGGCCTTCCCTAGGGATCTGCGGATCGAGCGGCACGCTCCTGTACCCCAAAAGATGCCATTGTTTTTCAGAAGATTGCCTGACCTTCACCAACTTCACATCACTGTAACCGAAATCGACTCCGACAGTGATATTCTTTTTCAATCCCCAGGATCTTGCCGGACGAGGATTCAGTGTTTCTCGAGATTCCTGCGATAAATGGGCTTCAAGAACATCAACTCCTTTTTCATCGTTTCTGATTAAGCCGAGAAGTTTTTCGGTAGAAGTAATTTCGTCATTTTTTGGCAAAACTAACCCTCCCGGCCGGCCATAATTTTTTCGTTTTCATAAAGTGTGATGTACTTTGCCATAATCAGGCTCGCCCATATCCAAAGGACACGTTTTCTTGTTTTTCGTTTAAAATCATCTTAATTTAGCTTAAACAAAACATTTTGTCAATACTTTTTTATCCCAATCAATCAGTAAGTAGAGACCTATGCCCCCGTCAAAAAGCCACCGTCAAATTTTCATTCACATCAGGTAACGCAGCCCTTCGGTTTTGCTCAGGGCCATGAGCCTGTCGAATGGCAGATGATCCCTTGATGGCGGATATGGACCCATTATCTTGACTTCCTTTGTTAATCTGTTTACTCTAACACAAATAGTTAATTCTGAATAATAGCTGTACTAATAGACTGACTTTACGAGGTTATAAATATTAAGGAAAAAATGAAGCTCAACCTTAGAATGAATCATGGTTTTACGCTGCTTGAAGCTATTGTTGTATTGCTTATCGTGGGCATAGTCGGTGCTGCAGTCGCCGCCCGCATGGTCATCAGTAATCCCGAACTGAACGCACAGACTGAGGTCACAAAGACTCACATCCGATATGCCCAGATCCAGGCCATGAATTCGGATATGGTGTGGGGAATTCACTGCGAAGGAACGTCTTACTGGCTCTTCAAAGACAGTAACAAGGCCAACAAGGTCCTGCTCCCGGGTGAAGACAGCGATACGGTTGACTTGTCCGCTAAAGACCTTACTATGGCTGGGTTTACAGACCTGTCATTTAATTCCTGGGGAACACCACACACCGACGAAGGTGCATTGGAGACGAATAAGCTTTCAGCCGTCCTTAATATCACAATATCATCCGGAGAAGAAAATGAACAGATCACCATAACCCCGAATACAGGTTTTATTCCTTGAATATGAAATTGCGCCAAAGAAAAATTAGGAAATTACAGTAATTTCAATGAAAAGGCTTGAACAAAAAGGATTTACCCTTATAGAAGTAATCGTCACCCTCGTAGTGGCAGCCATCTTAGGAACCATCCTGGTCCAGTTTATGGGAACTAGCCTGACACGCAGTGCCGAACCGATCATCATGGTACAGGAAGGATTTTCCTTGAGTGAGGTGATGGAGAAGATGACCGCACACTACAAATATCTGCTGGCAACAGACAGCACACCCCTTAAAAATTTCGAGATCGACATTAGAAACGGAAATCTTCCTGAAAATACTCCCTATTTCGGGGACTACTCTATACAACAGCCCATATACATAACTTTTAGCGGAGGGAATGAAGCTCCGGATACCTCGGGTGATAACAGGATCTTAAAGGCAATCATTAGTAAAGGGGACCAGTCTTTAGCCGCACTTTTTACAAAATAAGTTTCCTCCTTCC
This sequence comes from uncultured Desulfobacteraceae bacterium, assembly GCA_964620335.1. Taxonomy (GTDB): domain Bacteria; phylum Desulfobacterota; class DSM-4660; order Desulfatiglandales; family Desulfatiglandaceae; genus JAFDHL01. The sequence continues at coordinate 112 of CAZUHR010000017.1, read as the reverse complement.
CTGGCTAGATGGTTCAGCTAAGTGAGAAATGAGATGAACAGTGAATCCGGATTCACTTTGCTCGAAATTGTCGTTTCCATGGTAATATTGGGAATCATGGTCATTATCGCGG
>CAZUHR010000016.1:0-20323 GCA_964620335.1 uncultured Desulfobacteraceae bacterium | reverse complement strand
AGATCTGCCCGATCCAGCCTTTATACCTGTCGCTTGCGGTTCCCATGAAGACGTTAGGATGAAGATCACGAAATTGGAAGTGGTCGAGGTTTGAGGCTTTTTTATCAGGCATAAAGTGCTTTATCTTGTTCATTTAAGCAATCAACATAAATATTTGGGAATCAAATCAAAAAAATTCGTGCAACCGACCCGATTTCTTATGATTATCTGTAACATGATATAGAGAAAGTATAAATTACATATAGTATTGGAAACCTTTCGGTGGGTTAGTGAACTCAAGTATAAGGTTATAATGCTGAACTTTTTCGGAGATAGATTTACTAGCTAATTTCACACAAACGGTGATTGCAAAGGATTTAATAATACCGGATCAAGGCATTGCTATTCTAAGGTGGTCAGGACGAAGGCTATTTATGATCCAATACGTTCCTCACTGTTTTTGATAAATCAGCCATCACAAGAGGTTTCATAGCAAATGCCCGAATCCCTATTTCTTTAGCCTTTTCTTCCGAGATTAGTTCACTGTACCCGGTACAAATGATAATCGGGATATCAGGACGGATTTGCATGAGTTCTCTGGATAACTTATCTCCTGTCATATTTGGCATGGTCATGTCGGTAATGACAAGGTCAAATTGATCCGGTTTTGCGCGGAACAGCTCTAATGCCTCTATACTGCTCGTTCTTTTTGTAACCTCATAGCCCAGCCGTTCCAACATCTGTTTGCCTATCTCCACTAAGACCGGTTCATCGTCTACGAAAAGAACACGCTCCTGACCGGTAGAAATCACGCCAGGGCGGGACACATCTTCTGCCATTTCTTTCGCTTCTTTAATTCGGGGTAGATACACATGAAAGATGGTTCCTTTTCCTGGCTCACTATAAGCCGTGATGGTGCCACCATAATTCTTTACAATCCCGTGCACAACGGACAGTCCCAACCCGGTTCCCTCACCCTTCTCTTTGGTGGTGAAATAGGGTTCGAAAAGCCGTTCCAACACTTCAGGCGTCATTCCTTGGCCTGTATCACTTACCGTTAGTCTCAGATAGTTTCCGGGAGGCATATCAAGTTGGCCGAATTCTGAATCCCAACTCCCGGCTTCCACATTCCGAATTCCGACTTCCAGGATACCCCCTTCTTCACGCATGGCATGCGAAGCATTTGTACACAGGTTCATCAATATCTGATGGATCTGGGTAGGATCCGCCTCAACGATTCCAATGTCACTCTCTATGTTCTGGCGGATCTCTATGGTAGTGGGCAGGGATGACCTGAGAAGTTTCAGGGCCTCTTTGACAATAGGACTGATTTGTATGGGTATTCTTTCCTGCTCGCCCTTTCGGCTGAAGGCAAGGATCTGCTTCACCAGGTCTCTTGCTCTACGCCCGGCCTTCAGCACCTCTTTCAAATTTTTCTTTGCTTTATTGCCCTCGGGAACCTGTAAATCAGCGAGCTCGGTATAGCCGATAATAGCTGCAAGGATGTTATTGAAGTCGTGGGCAATGCCACCGGCCAAAGTACCAATGGCCTCCATCTTTTGTGCTTGGCGGAGTTGGTATTCCAGTTTCTTTTTATCTTCATACTGTCTATCTCTTTGTAATCTCTCATGCAGCAACGGCGCTACGTAGTTAACGATGCTTTCTAAAAATTGTTTGTCTTTCCCGTCATAGTCTGTCTCCTTGTTACCGACAAGTAAATTACCAATGACTTCCCCTTGATGGATGATAGGCACATCTAAGGCCCTGGTTATCGGTATGTGCCCTTCCGGCACATTGAATGGTTTGTTGGAATATAACGTTTTCTTGTTAACCATGGCCTTGCCCCAAATGCCACCCCATTGTTCGCGAGCGAATATGATGTTTTTATCAGGAATCTCGCACTGATCAAATATATCTCCGGTCATGGAAGGACAGACCATGGATCCTTTTTCGTCGATATACCCGAAAATGCCAGACTTGCTTTCCATAGCCTCAAGGACAACGTCTAACACTTGTGCGTACACTTTGTCATCTGAGACGGAGAGGAAAATGTCGGCTATTTGGTTCCTAATCCTTAGCTCACGCTCTGATTGCACCAGAGCAACCTCGGCACGCTTGCGTGCCGTTATGTCTTTTGCGTGTTCGATTATGCCGACCACGGAGCCGTAAGCGTCTTTAAGGGGAAACGACGAAAGATCTATCCATCCTATAGGATCTGCATCGAATGGATAGGGTACAGTCTCGGAATGGACTTCACCCGTTTTGATGGCCGGAATTGACGGACACCAGGGACAAGGGGATTGTCTTTGCTGGTAAGCCCCATAGCATTTTTTTCCGACCAGCGGCATTTGGTCAGAGTACATGTTTTCTATCCATGAGTTAACCTTGACGATGTTGAGGTCAGTGTCCAAAACGCTTATCCCGTCCTGGATTCCATCAAATACGCTCTGAAGAAAACGCTCACTCTCCCGCAGCGCCTCCTTCTCGCGCTTTCGTTGGGAGGTGTCCTGATAAATCCCATAAGCACCTATTACTTTTCCATCAATGATTATCGGCACGCCAATGAATTCAACGTCTATATATACCCCGTCTTTCCTCTTTCGTTTCCCTGACCCATGAATTGCCTTCCCTTTAAGGGTTTGTTTTGTATATGATATGGCACCTTCAATGTATTCTTGACCAGCAATAAGTTCATCAAGATTTCTTCCAACCATCTCAGATTCTTTAAAATGAAAAAGCTCCTCAAAATCTCGGTTACATGAAATAATAATATGCCTTTCATCAAGTGTTACTATGGCTAATGAGCTGTACTCAATCAATGACTCTAAACGTCTTTGTTGATGTTTTAACTTCTCTTCAGCTCGTTTTCGTTCAACGGATTCTTCCTCTAGCTCTTTAACCCTTTGTTTCAATTCTTCATAAGTTGGTTTTCCGACCATTAGAATGTCCTCTGAAGGCAAATAGATTCATTACTTAGTACGATTCCGCTTTAATGCTTTAAAATCAGAAGCCGTATGTTTTAGTCTACCATACCTTTTGTCAGCCATTTTTTGACTCAAAAACCGAACCCCATTCATTCTTCAGTTTTTAGGGATTCAAAATATTTTCCCATCTATACTGCTAATTTCTTTTTCTTTAATTTCTATAGCCTCTTCAAGCTCCTCTATGGCTATGAGCTGATGGGGCCTTACCGAATGGGCGGGAAGGGCGGCCTCTCGTTCCCGGAGTTCCTCTTTTAGTTGATTCAGCTCAAACACAAGATCTTCTTTCTTGAGGTCTATATCATTCTCAAATCTTCTCACCTCTTCCACGAACTTCTTCACTTTCTGAAAATCCTTTTTGAATCTCAATGGTTTTCCATCCTGATCAGTTTTGTTGGTTCCTGTGCAACTATCGGCTCCGGCAGGAAAAACCCCATTTATTGCTTCATAGACATTTTCAGGAGAAAGCCCTCCTGCCAGGATGACCGGTATGTTACTTTGCTGGACCAAATCTTTTGCTATTCCCCAATCCGCAGTCATGCCAGTAATTCCGATGAATCCCTCCACCGGTTCTTTTTCAAGCCAGGTATCGGTTAGTAAGATATCAGTTGCGTGCTCAAGCTTGCGGGCTATTTTGAGTGACGGAAATCCGGGTGCTGCGCCTTTTTGAGGTAAAGGAATAGAGCGGATAATGCTTATCTCGGGGAATTTCTCTTTCAGGTTTTCCTGGAAGTTAATAAATTCTCTCAGGTCTTTTTCCCTGCCTTCATTGTCTGTGAGGCTATGGCAGAAATGGACATAGTGGGGCCTATAATAATCCAGGGACCTGAAAAGGGTGTCCCTGTCCTGAAAAAGTGGGATTATGCTGTTCTTTGTTTCTGTTCCGCCGGATAAACGAACGACTTCCTTCAATTCCGGAACGCGCCATTTATCTTGAGAAAAGAGGACGCTTCCTAAGTGGTCCACGCCCAATTCAATGCACTTTTCCGCTTCTTGTGGTGTCTGAATCTCATATATTTGGATTATCATCTTAATAATGATAAATAGAATAAATCCAAACTAATTGCAAGTAAATTTAATGAACAATTCTTTTTTATCCTTGAGCCTTGAGCCTCCTTATGCCTTTGCCCATGAAACTTCATACACTGCAAGGAGAAGCGATCGAAGGTAACGTAGCAGATGATGCCTTGATGGTGGATCAGGGAGGCATATGCTCATTGACCCCTGACAATTCTTAAGGTATATTTTCTAAAATATCCTGCGTGAGAATCTTTTTAACTCAAATTATTGTTAACCCCAAGAGGGGGATGTATGGACCGAATATCAAGACCCTGCTTCTCATAGAGAGCGGGGTTTTGTGTTAATTGGCTCAAAAGGAGCTAAAAAAGGGGGAATTAAATGGACAGGAGAAGAATATGGTTTGTTTTGATACTAACGGTTTTGTTTTTAATGAAATTGGGCCCTCAGTCGTTTGCGGGCGACAGCACTCACTCTCGTGCCACACTCATTGGACTGAGAGGCGTTTATGTTAAGATTGACAGGTTAGGATCGGAAATAGTCAAAGAAGGACTCACGCAGCAGCAAATTGAGGAAGACGTAAAGCAAAAACTCGATTCAGCGGGAATCAAAATACTATCTGATACGGAAGGTCTTCGCCAGCTTGCTAATCCATATCTCCATGTTAAGCCAGGGATAAGTAAGACAAAAACCGGGTTATACCTTTGCTTTATAACAATTGAGTTTGTCCAAGATGCCCGGCTTGTAAGAAATCGAAGTATTTTAAGGCCTGTAGCGACCTGGTCAGTCGGGGTAGAAGGGGCCATTTACAAAAATTTTTCTGAAAAGGTTAGAAACCATATAAAAGATCTTATGGATAGATTCATAGATGCATACTTATCCGTGAATCGGAGATAAGGACGTCTCTATGTATTTCCAAGGCGGAATTGATCTCAAATTTACTATGGAGAGTACAAGATCACCTCAAATTGAGTCATAATTTTTTCAGAAGTCAAAAGATCTGAAAATGTCTGTATTCGTGAAATTGAAATGGGTTAAGACTTAAGGCATAGCTTCCTTGCACCTTGGGCCATTAGCCTTGTGCCTGGATGCAAATGTGGGTTATATAAGGCCTGCGGAGTAAATGTTTTAAGCGAACGAAAATATGATACATGATACTGGGTTTTAAAGAACTGCGTCCTATTGGCCTTTATTTCTTAAGCTATTGCAATCGATTAACACAGGCTGATCTGTTTTTTTGTGCGTCCCCTTTGCCTCAAAACATTTCTGGTCCGCGCTTATAATTTCAATGGTTACCTCCGGATTACCCGGAGTGAATTTAAGGTTCGTGATATTGCGGGCATATCGGTTGTATTCACCGAAATAGGCTTCCTGAGCTACGCGAAAATTATTCAATTCAGATATCACAGCGTGTTGATATGCCCTGTTTCTATAGGTTATGAACTGCGGGATTGCAATGGCAGCGATAATGCCGATTATGGCGATAAAGAACATAAAGCCAACGAAGACTATTATTAGTATTATGGCTGTCGAACCGCCGGGCTTGTACTTTTCCTGAAGTTTTTCCGTGCTGGTGCATGCATAGACAATAAATTCAACAAGCGCGATCAAACTCGGAATGCCCGTCCAGAAAAATACAAAATACAAGACGCCCTGCCAGTACTTCCCAATATAGAATTTGTGACCCCCGATTCCGCCCAAGAAGAAAGTGAATAACAGCAATGCCGCTTTGCTCAACTCCGCCTGCTGCCTTACGCCGCACCTGGGACAGATGACGGCCTTTTTCTTAATTATTTTTCCGCAGGACGGGCATATTTTTTCGTCCTGCGCCGGCTGTTTTCGAACATTATTTGAAATTTTATCAATTTCAGGACTTTCCTGTTTCTGTAAGTAGCAAATTGCTCCGGCCCTTTTGAAGGCGCTTTTCAGCCTTTCGCAGGTCTCACGATCCGCATCTTTTTTTATGACTATAAGTTTTCCGGAAAACAGTTTTTCTATTGTCGTGATGTCGGCCTTTAAGATAGATGCGAGCCGTTTTTTGGCATCATCAAGGTTTTTGCCGCCAGCGATGTCGCCTTTGAAGATAACTCGATACTTTGTGTTGCCCATAGGATGCTCCGAATACCCGGGTTATTTTTGGGAAGACAGATTGGTTTTGGATTTGGGAATAAAGCGCATTTATATTAGATTAGATTAAAAAATGGGTCAAGAAGACTGTAATCCCCCTGATCCATCACTAACGTCCTTGGTGTATTGGGCGTCTGATTTTGAAAGTGCACAGAGAATTGTGCATTATGTACATTTTTTAGAGTAAAAGGGACATCCATAAATAAGTAAATAACTTTTTTAGGCAAGTGATATCAAGGCGGTTGAAGGTTTTTTCTTTAACCGCCTTGCCCATTTTTAAGGGCGGGTCGGTCGGGAAGGTTGGGCTATTAGGCTTTTGATAATTAGTCGAGATTATGTAAGAGGGAGCAAAATCTGTGATCAAGGGATTTTTTGGCACGGATCTTTTGCTTTTTTTTGCTTGATTACATAATTTGGATTATCGGATGACCCCCGCTACACTCCAGAGTGATAAATTCAATCCTGGTCGCCGGGCATAAGTGAACGGAGCGGAGGTGAAGCTCCGCCCTCGTGTCTCTAATCATCGCTGCTTGATTGACTTTGCCCGGAATCAGAGGAATTCCCGGAATTACCAGAATCCCCAGATGAAGGCGCCGGTTCCATTCCAGATCCTCCTTTGGGAGGGATTGAAGCGGCAAGATTGCCATTTTTGGGTTTATAGCCTTTCTTGGCTATTATATACCCCTCAATCGCTCTTTGTTCCTTGTCAGTCATTGTAAGAGTCTCCTTATGCCTTGAAAAATTCTAAACTTAGAATTTCTTCTTTAAATATAATCATCCCTTTACTTCTTTCAGTTGCTTCAATAAAAGCTCCCTTTTTATCTAGCCTCCATATCTCTTCCAAATAGATTTGCTCTTCCGCTGGGAATGATGATGCAAATGAGTTTTCATCGTACTTTCCGCCTATCTTTCTTCCATCCTTCAGATGAACTATCACCCAGCATGGTTCGCCTTTCCTGAAATACCAGTCCCATGGTTTCTGTATAGGATGATATATCTTATTTGCAATCGGCTTCCATTCAGTAATTTTTAAAAACAATATCGGCCATAGAACCGGAAAACCAAACATGATAAGTACTACTAAAATCGCGTAAATGACCTGATGGTTTGCCGGAAAACCACCGCTATTAATTAACGCAATCAGCCATGAGAGAAGGACAAAATTTATTGAGCTGTATGCTATCGCCTCTACTATGGCTTTGCTGAAATCCCGTCTTTCCCCCGGAATTATTAAGTCATAAATCTTTATGGAAATAAATCCGGGCACAACAAGTATTAAAAACAGTTGAAGCTTATCTATCTCCCAGATACTCATTTGTCATATAACTCATGGGGCAAAAGGTGGATTCAAAATCTACACTATTTGTTAGTTGCTCTGCTATCTCATTTTTTATAATCATGGCCTTGAACGCATTTTTTACCCTGCACTTATCTTCTTCATGTAACTGGTTTATCCTTTCGAAATCCTCATAAAAGTTCCGGATCATCTCTTTTTATTTTCGCGTTTCTTGTAACAATATCATAAATGAGATAGTCTGTCGAGGCTCCAAAGGCATACGGAAATTGTTTCCAAATCTCAGGTCCGGGTAATTTTTTCCCGTAAAGGAGGTATCATATAAGGGACCGAATAGCGGTTCAAGGGAGGTGTTATCTACTGTTTTAATACCGATTCAATTCCGGATTCTGAATCCTGGACGGTCAACCATCCAGGCCCAACAACCCTTTTGCTACTGACAAAACCTCGTCCGGGTCAAAGGGTTTGGTCATGTATTTGAGTGCCCCGCAGTCCATTCCCTGCTTTTTATCTATCTCCTGTCCTTTGGCCGTAAGCAGAATAATACTTGTTTCATCAAAGTCGGGATTTGTTTTGACGGTTCGACATACCTCGTACCCGTTCATCTTCGGCATCATAATGTCTAAAAAGACCACCTGAGGCCTCTCCGCTTGAATCAGAGCCAGACCCTCCTCGCCGTCCGACGCGCTGAAGATTTCAACGTTATGATCCTCTTCAAGTTCCTCCAGAGTCTGATCAAGCAGAGAGCGTATGTGTATTTCGTCGTCGATAATTGCTACTTTATAAGCCATAAGTTATACCTCGTTTTAATTAAAAGAAAGGATTCAAGGATTCCAGGGATCAAGGGTTCAAGGGGGAGTGGAATATGGAAGAGTAAAAGTAAATGTGCTTCCCCTCTCAATCCTAGATTCAGCCCATATACGCCCGCCATAACGTTCTATGATCTGTCTGCAAATAGCCAGACCCAGGCCGGATCCCTTGGGCTTGTCTTTGAGTGTGTCGCCTTTCGTAACTTGATGAAACTTGTCGAACACTTTATCTATATCTTCGGGCGGAATCCCTATTCCCGTATCATGCACACTCACCTCGACCCATCCGTCGGCCCCGGCGGCGGCATACAGATCAACACGCCCTTTTTCAGTAAATTTGGCGGCGTTATTGAGCAGATTGATGATGACCTGGACGAGACGGTCCGGATCAGCCTTAATATGGGGAAGATCTCGGGGAATATTCTTTGAAAACACGACCTCCGGCTTCTGAGCAAACTGACCGTTCGCAGCCTGGACAGCCTGCTTTATGGCTTCACCCACCGGAAAGACTTCATCCCGCCACTCGAATCGTCCTGATTCGATCTTAGCAAGATCCAGGACATCGTTTATCAGCCTGGTCAGACGATCTCCTTCCAGCATAATGATATCAAGGTTTTCGATTATTCTTTTGGCCTTTTTCTCGGCTCTTTTGTTATTTCGTGCTATTGGTACAAAATTTTTTGAAAAATCCTTTCTGATGAGCTTTGCAAAACCGAGGACCGATGTGAGAGGCGTTCGCAGTTCGTGTGACACGGAGGATAGAAAACCCGACTTCATCTGGTCCAGTTGCTTTAAACGTCTGTTTGCTTCTTTTAATTCGACCGTTTTCTTGAAAAGATCCTTTGTTCTTAGCTCCACTTTTTGCTCAAGGTTATGTCTTAATTCGATGCTTTCTTTAACAGACACATTGAAGTTTTCAGCGAATTCGATAAGTTCTTTTTCATTATTCCCAAGGTGTAATAATTCGCCTCCCCCACGGCTTAATTCACGGGTTGTAACCAGGATTTTTACGAAAGCGCTGTTGATTGATTGAGAATACAATGAAGTTAACACGATTACTGTCATGAAAGTGGTTGCCAGAAATCCCACAGTGGCTATCAGAGAGGCATTACAGAAGCCCAGGAAGTATATAAGCATCGCCATGCTGAAAAAGACAATTATGATAATGAATATGATTTTTTTCCGAATGCTGATTCCATATATATTCGGTTTCCGTATATTTCGCAGGTTTATTATTTTGCGGCATTCGCCCCTCAGATCCGCCGTGAGTGTTTCGGTGATAATATAACAGAAGTAGCAGAAAATTATGCCTGCAATCAGGCCGCCTGAAGAGGTAATGGCAAGATGATACAGGGATCGACTGAATAGATATTCTACAACTATTGTCGGTACTGTTACCGAGATGACGATAAGTGTGGCAATGAGCATATGATATTGAGGGAACTTAACCAGTAATAGCAGCAAGTCCAAGAGTTCATCATCTTTCAGGTCTCCATAATCGGTAGAGTTTTTAAAAAAATCGTTTAGCCTGCGGGCAAATTTGAGAAATGCCGGAAGGTTTGGTTTTTTCAGGGGACCCAGCAGTAGGGCATGAGTGAATGAAACGATTACGAGCATTATGATTAACGTGAAGGAAAAGGCCCTTATGGTTTCAGCTCTAAAAGAGTCAATGGAGAAATAGACTATGAAAAAAGCGTAGGAAGCTGCGAAATAGCCACTGATTATAATAAAGGGGAAGGTGGCAAAACAGTAAGATGTTTTTGTGGCCAGAAATTGGAAAAAGCTCTTCATGAAAGACATCCTTTTTATCCGGCTTTATCTATGCCTGACATATAGTAATTATTCCGCTTGTTCGGCAGGATAATAAGAAATAACGGCAGGGACCGATATCTCATGCTGATATCAATACAGTACCTCAAAAAGTTCTACGGATCTCTTTTTCCCTTTGACTTTGATACTACCAATTGATCTGAATTGAAAATAATCCGTTGTTGATTCATAGATATTGCGGCTAACAAGAATCTGACCTCCCTTTGCTATTGATTGAATTCTTGAGGCCACATTGACTTCATCTCCTATGGCCGTATAATCCATGTGTTGAGGAGAACCTATATTTCCTACCACGACATCTCCCGAATTGATGCCAATGCCTGTGTTGAAATGATCCTTTATCCAGGAATTGGACTTTGATCTGATACATTTCTGCATTTCAATAGCGGCCTGAACCGCCTGCTTTTCATTGTTAGAAAGATATGCAGGTGCACCGAACAAGGCAACGATCATGTCACCGACAAACTTATTTACAGTGCCTTTGTTATTAAAAATCACCTCTACCATTTGTGTGAAATACTCATTGAGGTGCTTAACTATCTTTTTAGGGGCGAGATTTTCGCACGTAGAGGTAAATCCTCTGATATCAGAGAAGAGGATGGCAATATTCCTCATTTCAGAGTCAAGAGAAATATCGCCTTTGGCGTCCAATATAATATCGACGATTTGCGAGGCGACGTAGCGTTCCAGGTTGCTCTTTATTCTTTCTTCATTGAGCTTTTTTTTATGGAGGATTGCATTTTCAATTGCAGATGCGGCCTGTGATGCCAATGTGGTTAAGAGCTTGAGATCTGCCGCCTTATAAAATACCGGCTCGTCGCTGCTCATGTTAAGCACACCGATGGAGCGGTCCTTTGTCTTGAGAGGTGCACAGATCATAGATCTTATGCCATTTTTTCTATCAATGTATCTGGGATCAGCGAGGACGTCATTAACGATCTCTGCGTTTCCATAAAGTATTACGTTTCCTGCAATCCCATCACCGGTTCTTAAATTTGCTTTTTCAGCATATTGCTTGCCGAATGCCGAGACGATCTCAAGCCTTTCCGTCTGTTCGTTCAACAGCATTACTGATGCGCCGGTTGCAGTGATAGATCTTCGTGCTTCATCTATGATTAGCCTCGCCACTTCTTCGAGATCGAGACTTGTGGCTATTTTTTCAGAGATATTATAGAGGAGATTTATTTCTTTATATTTGTCAAGTGCTTCACGGCCGAGAATTTTTTTCTCTAATTCTTTGTCAGCCAGATAGTTAAGAAGGGCAGCTACGGATGGGGCCTTATCGCCCCCACTTACCCATCCGATCACCTCACCTGATATCTCGATGGGATAACCTCCCAATAACCTGTGATCATCATCACCAATCAATATTCTATAATCTCTATCCTGAATCGATATAGAGGCATCTGTGGCCTTTATAATATCATTGAGAATAGAACAGGCTTCCTTTTTAATGAGCCTTTTAAAATTGATTTGTGGCAGCCGCTTCATAACGTCAGTTTTATGGTTTTTATAATAAAGTTCCCTCAATGACCCGAAGGCCATGTAGAGAAAAGTCTTGTGTGATCAAGCGGTTTGTTCCTATTAGCCTTCAACCTTCGTTCTATTTGCCTACGTAGTTACCCATCAATTATCGTGCCAAATACCTGTTTTCGACAATTTCTTTGAGTAAGAGTGCTTATGATATTAATGAATGGATGTATGGTGAAACGGAAAGTATTATTTCATCAATGTTTCGGTCCGGTGTGGCGGATTCACTGTTCAGGAATTGATTTGTGCGGAAGAAAGGTCTGAGGCAAAAACATATAATTAGGATGCACAAAAAAAAGTTTTTCGTGCACAGATTTTTGTGCTTCCCTTGTTCAGCTTACCTACCTGTTGGCCCTGACATATTTGTCCAGAAAGGCCAGCGTAAGTCTCCACGATTCATTTGCGGCTGTGGGACTATAAAGCGCCCGGTATCGAGGGTCAAAAAAGTACTTGCCTATGCCTTTATATACGTGTATTTCCACGGTCCTGCCGCTGTCCTTGAGACTCTGATAAAGGTCTCTTGATACTGAAACGGGCGTATCGGGATCTATGCTGCCGTGGTGGATTTGTACAGGCGGCATATTTGAGAACGGGTGCTCGGAGTAATAAAGGGTATCAACTTTGCCTCCCCCATATGTGAATATCATTTTTTCCTCATCGGGATTGGGGCCGTAGTAGTCCACAACAGCCCTGACACCGGGTATGCTACTGGCAACTGAAACCGCCAGAGTTGCCCCCTCTGAGAAACCTATCAAACCGATTCGATTTTCCTGTATACTCGGATCTGAGTTAAGGTAGTCAACGCTGTTCCGGACCATTTCCTGCCAAGAACGCCATACATCTAAACCTCGGATAATGGCCTTAGAGGGCTTGTTCTCAGCGTGGTAATTCATCGCCAACACTACATACCCCTCTTTTGTGAGCTTTTCCCCAATGGAATGGATAAATGGTGCGTTAGAGCCTTTGCTATCATGCAGTAGAATAACGGCCGGGTGGGGACCTTGGTGGAATGGCTTGTATATTTCACCATATACTGGGGGCGTCACCTCTGGTGGGGTAAGAGGGGTGAATGAGGCCAGCGGGGCGCATGCCAGGGGTACTAAAAGGATAAGCAGGAAGTTGATGGCGAGAAACCCGTGAAGATGCCGAAAGCTGTGAGAAGTGGTCTTTATTTGCATTCTTTACCCTCTTTGAGATTGAGTGTCGGCAGTCTTTTGTATTTGACGGACAATATTAGGACAAAGAAGTTCATTTCGTCAATTTATAAAATCCGAACGATATATCAGCCTTTAAATGCGCCTTTTGTGGACTCTCCGAAAAGCCGCTTGGTTATTAATTCTCCCTTGTTCCCGCAATGAATTCCTCTGTCATTGTCTGTGCTTTTGAGTCGGTAAATTGTTTGGGAGGATGTTTCATAAAATAGGCCGAGGGAGAATAGAGAATCCCGCCCTTTCTACGATCGAGGGCTAATTTACAGCACCTGATGGCATCGATTACTATACCACCGGAGTTGGGTGAATCCTCCACGGAAAGGCGCAGTTCCAGGTTCATGGGAACATCTCCAAATAGCTTGCCCTCCATGCGTATAAAACAGACCTTGTTATCCTTTTGCCATGCCACCCAGTCACTGGGTCCTATGTGTATGTTTTCATCATTTAGGCGTTCTTCCCCTAATTGGGACTGGACTGATTCTGTTTTGGATGTTTTCTTTGATATTAGTCGGCTCCGATCAAGCATATTCAGAAAATCGGTATTTCCCCCTATGTTCAATTGATAGGTACGTTCCAGTTTCACACCCCTGTTCCTGAAAAGATTTGCAAGTACCCTGTGTACAATGGTAGCGCCTAACTGGGACTTAATATCGTCACCGATTAACGGCAGGTTTTTCTCCTTGAAGCGGGCTGCCCAGGCGGGGTCACTGGCAATGAAAACCGGAATATTGTTGATGAAGCCGATACCTGCCTTTAGGACACAGTCGGCGTAAAACTTTGCTGCGTTTTCTGAGCCCACGGGTAGATAGTTCAGGAGCATGTCAGCGCCTGATTCTTTTAAGATTCTAACAACTTCTTCTTCATCAGGTTCTCTGTCGTCTGATAAGAGGAATCTGTATTTGTTATCATAATTTTTTATATGGTCCGCAAAGCTGTCCATAATCCGACCCATTCTAACGATGACCCCCTTCTTCGGGATATCCGTGCAAATTGGCCTAGTACAATTGGGGAGTTGAAAAATTGCCTCTGAAATATCCTTACCTACCTTCCTTTTATCAGTATCAAAGGCAGACACTACTTCAATATCCTGGGGTTTGTAGCCACCTAAATCATAGTGCATAAGCCCTATATGTCCCGTGTTTTCCTTACGGCGGTAATATTCGATCCCCTGAATTAGTGAGCTCGCACAGTTGCCTATACCGGCGATCGCGATTTTGATTTTGTCCATAGCGGAAGTGACCTCCTGAAGTACAACTCAATTTTGGCATATGAGATCAAGAGACGTATATTAAAAATTGTGCCGGAGATGGATATTTCCCCGAAAAGACATACTAAATTCAAACAAAATGCATGTCAAGTGATCAAAATTATTCCGTTTATTTCTTTGTCATGTGCTCTAAGCGTTTTAGATTTTCAATAGCAAATTCAATTGTTGGGTCCAGTTCCAGAGCGAGTTGGTAATAGCGAATAGCCTTTAGGCGATTGCCCATGTCCCTGTAATTGGATGCGATATTGGCATAGTCAATGGCCGATGCAGGATTGAGCTGAAGGACTTTCTTAAAGCATTTTATGGCGTTTTCATGCTCTTTGAGTTTGAAATAGCAGAAGCCCATCAGATTATGGATATCTGTTCTCTCATTGTCGTATTCTTCTGCTTTTTTAAGGATTTTTATGGCCTTTTCATAATTTTCAAGCTCTTTCAGACAAATCCCCATATAGGAATAAATAGTCGGAATATCCTGTTTCTCGGGTTTAAGGTCCAGGGATTTCTCCAGATATTTCAGGGCCTTTGATGGTTGATTTGCAGAAATGTGAGATAATCCGAGAAAGAATTTGATGAAGTATCTATCGGGCAAGAGTTCGTCCATTTTTAACAACTGGGTGATAGCACGTTCAGGTTCGCTGTTTTCAGCAACCAGTTTCGCCGAAAACATGCCGACACTGGTGCCGGCTGCCCTCTCCCTGAAATGGGCGCCCGGAACAATGGTATAAACTGCAGGGATTTTAAGCTCAGGGTGTGTTACATCCACCACTAGCGCTTCCATGCCTATTTTTGAAAGTGCTGCAACGCAGTTTTTAATTTCCAGTCTCATGTTGTTATCGGAAAGATCCGGCATACTGGAGACAGACGCTTTTTGTCGGGGATGAATAACGAAATCGGCCTCGGCCAGGTCTTTAAACTTGGGTAGGCCGCTCGGCTCATAGCAGGATCCTGTATTAAAATCGCCGGCTAATTGGGCCACTTCTGTTAGTGCCCGTATCAAGGCCTTTTGGGGGGTGGTCGTTGTTCCGGCAGTCCAGACGATCTCGCTTTTTTCGGGAAAGGTTGAAGGATCGTAGGCCAGCACGGCAACCGTGGGAATTCCGGTATCTAATGTAAAATCTGAAGCATACAGTTTAATCCCCGCTCGATTATATTTGTTGATCAACTCCAATGCCAGTGGATCTGTTACTGATGTGAGATCAATTTGAGGCACTTCAATTTTATTTCGGCTGATTACAGAAGAGACATGCCTTTCCACCACCTCGCACATTCCCTGAAGAATTGCCTCTTCAATACAATTACCTGCCGCGGAACCGTTAAACTCGCTGATTGTCAAAAACCAGTCAAAGGGTATGAGTACCTCCTTATCCTTGGTGAGATTGTAGCCCTTGGCCCATTTTAACTTAAGGCGTGAGAATATGTCCCGGGCACATTCAATGTCCTGTGATTTGTCATGTACGGATTCTGCAATATTTTTAAATGGCAGGGTGCGATCCCTAATATTCCCGTATTCTTCAATAATAAAATTATCGGGATTTCTGGAAAAGCTGAACAGGCTGAACCTTTCTACCAGTTCCATAACAGCGCTGGCCTCCGCCTGGTGAGGCCCACCTCCTTTTCCCATGTGCCTTTTCTTTCCGACTGTTTTTTCTGCGTCCGTGCCACATATACTAATATATACGGGAATGTCCAGACGGCCATTATCAATTCTGACGGTATTTTCTAAGATATCCAGGTCAATCGTCTTTAGCTTTTCTTTAAACCGGCTGACCGTCTCTTTGGGGGGAACAGCCTTATCCAGATCAAGGGTATAGCCTTTGTAAACGTCTTTGAGTGAGAACCTTCGGTTCATTCAGCCTCTCCTTTCGGGCTTCGGTTCATCTTTCCCGAAACGTAACCTTCCAAATCCAGGGCAATATGCTCGAATCCGATGTCAAGGAATTTTTTCAGGATATTTCTCCTGAGTCTTTCATTCAGGATGTCTTTAAGTCCCCCGGCGTTTACCTCTATTTTGGCCAGTGACCCGTGATGCCTGACCCTGATTTCTGTGAATCCCTGTTCCAAAAGGAAGGTTTCTGCTTGTTCAATCATCTTCAGTTTTTCGCTGGTAATGGGGCTTTTATAAGGAATCCTGGTGGCGAGACATGGCATGGCAGGTTTATTCCATGTTGAAAGCCCCATTTCCTTGGATAAGAAACGGATTTCTTCCTTATTTAACCCGGCTTCAATCAAGGGAGCGATTATTCCCATCTCTTTTGCGGCCCTGAAACCAGGGCGGTAATCTTTCAGGTCATCCAGGTTGGCACCATGAGCCACATGGGTGATGCCGTTTTCTTTCGCAATTGCGAAAACGGAATCAAAAAGGTTTCGTTTGCAGTGATAACAGCGATCCGGACCATTGGATACAAACACCGGCAGGCTCATCTCATTAGAAGAAAATACAATATGTTTGATATCTCTTTTCCTGGTAAAGTCACTGGCCTCTTTCAGCTCTCTTTTAGGGTGTATTTCCGAGTTTGCGGTCGCAGCCATTGCCTTTTCTCCCAGTATTTCGTGGGCAACAGCCAGAAGAAATGTACTGTCCACTCCCCCTGAGAATGCCACCAGCATGGATCCCAGGTTCCTTATTTGATCAACCAGGTTCTCTTTTTTTGATTTTGCAATATCTTTATCCATAATTATTTATTTATGTATCAGGTGCTTCAAGGATTTACAAATCTTTATTGAAATTGATTTTTATTCCCGAAATAGGCTGTTCATCCCCTCTTTTTTTCATTCCATCGCATACCGATTGCGGGAAATTCCGATATTATTTATTTTCAGAAAAAACCCGAGGAGGAAAAATTCAATATGAAAAGAGCGGCGAAGATATTTTTTGGTGCTGGAGCGTGGCCAAGCATTGCAATTTACTGGGGGCTTATACTGGGCCTCAATACGAATATATTTCATGCGACAATCGCCGCACTTCTATATGCAGTCGGTTTTACCCTTATCGCATTAGGAGGGAGAAAGATTACTAAACTGGATTATGGCGTTGTTCTATTCTGGACCGCCAGCCTTGGATTGTCCCTTTTCACTCAGTCATTCAGCCAGCTTTATCTCTCAAGATATTTCACCACTTTTCTGTATATTTCTCTTTTTCTCATGGCCTACCTGCCGGTGGTGTTTGGAGCGGAGCCTTTTACAATAGCTTTTGCCAAGCGAACGACGCTTGAGATGTTCTGGAAAACAGATCTTTTTATTACCATCAACAGGATTATGACCTTGGTATGGGCCGGGTTATTTCTTGTGGCAATGCTTATCACCCTTATACCGGGGATTATCACCCAGATTATTATACCTATAATCCTGGTTACGGCTTTTGGTATACCGTTTAACATGAAGTTTCCTGACAGGTATCTTAAGGCAAAAGGCATGGGGGGAATAAAGGTAACAGGGAAGACAACTTCTCAGTCTATTGGGGCCCATGTCACAGCCCCGAAAAAACCCGTGCAGGCTACCAGATTGTCAAAAGACGAGGAGCGAAAAAACGTGGCGCAAACCCTGGGTCCTGTGAAGAATGTTCATGTGGTATTCGGCAGTCCGAGAAACAAAAAGGGGTTTACATTTAAATTGCTTGACAGGTTTTTGGATGGTATCCGGGCCGAGGGAATTACACCTGAAATCCATTTCCTCAGCAAATACAAGATCCGGCCGTGTACTGGATGCTTTTCATGTTGGGTTAAGACGCCCGGTGTGTGTATCCAGAAAGATGATATGAAGGTGCTAACTGAAAAACTGGAAGATGCGGATCTTATTATCTATGCACAACCCCTCTACGTATTCTCTGTGCCGGGCATCACCAAAAATTTTCTGGACCGGCGACTCCCTATCCTTGAGCCGTTTCTTATCGAAAACAGCGATGGGTCGACCCGGCATCCTCACCGGGGAAAGGGAAACAATTGTCGCCGAATGCTCATATTTTCCGTGTGCGGATTTCCGGAAGTGGATCATTTCGACGGCCTGATCAAGATGTTCCGGTTGATGAGTCGCGCAGGACAAACCCCCATCATCGGTGAAATCCTACGGCCTTCTTCCGAGTCCATGCGTTTCGGCGAAAGCATAGGTGGGAGCTATCATAGGATCATGGATGCACTTTTTGAGGCAGGGAGGCAGGTGGCAACCCGGGGTTATGTAAGCAGGGATACGGAACAGGCCATATCCCAGCCACTCATACCGACTGTTCAGGGTTTTCGCCAGGTTGGCAACCGGTTCTGGAATACATGGATCAGATATGAAGAGGAAAAAAAGGCCGGAAATGAGCTCCCCCAGTTTGAGGAATACCTGAAGGATGATATAGGGATGTTTTTAGGCGGAATGGCATCCGTCTACAATCCGGCCAGGGCGGGTGATTTCGAAGGAATTTTTCAGTTCGACATTACCGGTGATACGGCAGGCAAATGCTTTTTAGAGATAAAGGATAAACAATGCACATTTAATGAGGGTGAGGCTGGAAGACCTGACATCACTATTCATACCCCGTGGGATGTATGGCTATCTATTGGTAAAGGCGAGGTATCCGGTCAGGATGCACTAATGCAGGGAAAGTATACTGTTGAAGGCGACCTGGGACTGATGCTCAAAATGCAGGAGATTTTTTCAAGTTAAGAGGCTCGGCACGACACTCTTCTTAAGTACGCATCTACTCCTGCGGTACAAGCGGCTCTCCCTGCGGCCTGCCGGAACAGGAGGAGGTGGATACCATTAGTCCGTTGTAGCGCAGACCGCGACTCGGGCCGCGGCACAAATCGGAGGAGCTTTGATCCGGTAGATGCGTCCTTTCGAAGAGTCCCATGCCCCGCCTACCGCACGGCGGGCAAGCTTCGCCTTGATTTTTGTAAAGCAGGGGCATGGGGTTCTTTTTTCAAAAGCCGCATAGGATGAGTGTTTTCTTAAGGCCGCATATGCCCTTCGATGCCAAGCCTCTGTAAGTTGGCAGGTGTTGACAGTGTCGGCCATAGCCTAAAGAATTGGAAGATGAATGACAAGTGTCCGGCGATACTTTTGCAAATAAAACCATTGATAGCGAGGTATTATTATGGTGGTTAAGGGTATTCTTTTTGTGGTTATTGCTTTATTTATATTTTTGATGTTCCGAAGCGAACTAAGATCACTCAAAAGCCATGGTTTCTACGTCTTCTTTGCCTTTGAGAGCCTTCTGGTTCTGCTATTCTTGAATCTTGGGTTCTGGTCTGCGGGAGGCGCCTTACGGTGTCATTTGATTTCGTGGATCCTTTTGATCATTTCGGCATTGCTTGCCTTGAGCGGTTTTTATGCTCTAAAGAGATATGGAAAAGCCGTGGGTGATTGGGAAAACACGACTCATCTCATAAGGCAGGGCATCTTTCGGTATATTCGGCATCCTCTGTATTCCAGCCTGATGTTGCTCAACATCGGTCTTTTTTTGAAACACGTCTCCTGGGTGTGCGCCGTTGCCTGTTGCTTTTCAGTTGTTTTCTTAGTGGCGGGGTCCAAGGTGGAGGAAAGGGAAAATATTGAAAAATTCGGCGAGGACTATCATAGCTATATGGGGGCTACCAAACATTATATTCCCTTTATTATTTAGCTCATTGTGTGGTATTCGGAAAAATGAGAATTTTCAAATGACCTGCCATATATGCTGCCGCTTAATAGAAAAGGGGAAACCGCGAAAGATAATTTTCCGGTGGAAATGCACATGGAATCAAAAATAACGGATGCGAAAACACACAGGCCGGTTGTGGTGTTTTTTTTGACCATAGTGTTTAATACCGTCATCGCCTTTTTTTTGACTTATATCGGGTTTGAAAGGGATTTTATTGTTAATCTAATTTTTTCTCAATGTATCGGTCTGACCATCTGTGTCCTGGTCATCATCGCCCACCTGTTTTTCGGGACCCTCAGTCCCCTCATGCGTATGTTTCTGTTCACGGCCGCATTGATCTTGGGATCTATTGTGGGCACCCTGCTGGGAATGGCAATCACCGGTGTCGATACATCGCTCTTTTTTGAGAAAAATGTCAGCTTTGTCCATGTGGTATCCATGGGGATCGTATTCGGTTCCATTGTCAGTTACTTCTTTTACTCCAGGCACCGTATTTCCATGACGGAAAGGAGGGCTGAGGAGGAGAGAATTCGAAGGATTACCAGTGAAAAAAAAGCCATTGAAACGGAGCTGAGGCTTCTTCAGGCACAGATCGAGCCCCACTTTCTATTTAATACCCTGTCTAACATTCTGAGTCTTTTGGATACTGATCTGAAAA
>CAZUHR010000015.1:0-20422 GCA_964620335.1 uncultured Desulfobacteraceae bacterium | reverse complement strand
TTCTACATCCAGCCCGAAATGAAGGGGTGGACCTCCGTTTTCGCGTTGATTATGGGAAAAAATGCGAAAGAGAGAGCTGCCCGGAGGCAAAGGTTTTCCTTGAATTAGGGATCAGAGAAGGGCTGTTCTGGCT
This sequence comes from uncultured Desulfobacteraceae bacterium, assembly GCA_964620335.1. Taxonomy (GTDB): domain Bacteria; phylum Desulfobacterota; class DSM-4660; order Desulfatiglandales; family Desulfatiglandaceae; genus JAFDHL01. The sequence goes on along the minus strand of CAZUHR010000015.1, from coordinate 20,289 downwards.
TCACCTTTCAGATGATCTTGACTCCTTTTCCTATTCCAGCAGAAAGCTTAATCCGCTCTTTAAAATGACAGGCTGGGGCGCTGATCTTCTGAACCTTGTTGCCGTGCATGAAAAAGGCAGGGTCATGACGAGGGAATCTTTTTTCAGGTCTTATCCATTCTTTTTTAACCAAGCAAGTCCCCGGGCGAACGCCTATCTCCTCAGTCAGCTTGTGACGGAGGACAATGTCCATGTGCTGAAGACCGAATCATTTTCTGCCAGATTTGAAACATTTTCACAACACCTTGCCAGTCAACTGAAAAGGGTTTTGCCACCTGGAAATGAGGCACCATACACTCACCTATTAGGATTTGATAACCGGTTTCTGGATTACCTGAGGCTATCAGTCGGTATATCGAGAGTTAACCGGGAAGAAGCAGTCAGGTTGAAGGATTTCGTGGATGAAGCTCTTCTGGAATTCAAAGTCCAGCACGGTACGTCCTGATCACGGGCTGATAAAGTGGTCAAAGCCCTTTTTATTGAGCTGTTTTTCTATTCCATCCGGCATGAGAACTGTAATCCCCTTCCGTTTTGTGATCTCGCCTATAAGACAGATATGGGAAATACTTCCTGTTTCAAGCGTTTTTTGAAATGACGAAGCATGTTTTCGGGGAACGGTAACAAGGAGACGGTAATCTTCTCCTCCCAAAAGTGCGAGGTCATGGGGGTCAAAGTTGTTGATTTCTGACAGGGTTTCTAACTCTGGTGAAATGGGCAGGGCTGAATAATAGAGGTTTGCGCCTGTATCGCTTGCCTCACAGATGTGCCGGAGATCAGCCTGAAGCCCGTCACTCAGATCGATCATTGCAGAGGCCACACGGGTTCGGGCGATCATACGACCGGTTTCCATACAGGGGACAGGAAGGTTGTGTGTCTTAATCAGGGAGTTGGCCAAGGTCTCGGGGGCTGAAAGCTCTTTTTTTATTAGCTTCAGCCCGGCGGCTGAGTCTCCCAGGGTTCCGGTAACGTATATGCGATCACCCGGTCTGGCACCGTCACGGTATAGCACTTCCTTTTTATTCACTTCACCCAGTACGCTTACACTGATCATCAGCCTATCCAGTGAAGCAGACGTATCTCCGCCGAGGATGTTTACCCCGTAATGCTCGCACATTGTTTTCATTCCCCCGTAAATGGAATGGAGATCCTTAACGCGAGTGGATTTGGGAATGCACAGGGACACAAAAAGGTGGAGCGCTTTTCCGCCCATGGCTGCAATATCGCTAAGGTTTACGGCAACTGCCTTTTGCCCGAGATGTTCCGGTGAAATCTTTCCCCATATGAAGTGAACATCTTCTACAAGTAGATCGGTAGTAATCAAGAATAACTTGTCTCCATAGGGTCCTATAACTGCACAGTCGTCGCCTATGCCCTTGACAATTTTTTCAGAAGAAAAGTGGCAATTGTCCATGATAGATCTGATGAACCCGAATTCTCCGATGTCCTGTATTTTGATTTCCTTGTTTGTCATTTTTATGTTCAAATGGTATTAGATCGTAGTCTAGGTTCCTATTAAAAGGAATTTTTATGGTATATGCAAATGTTTTTCATGTTAATGAATTCTATGGAAAAGAAAATCATCAGCCTCATAGAGGAGAACGGGCCTTTGATCGGATCTGAGATATGGGCAGCTGTCGGGGGTGACGGTTTGAACCTTTGGCGTATTTGCAAACTTTCCAAGGAGTTGATGATCCAAACCACAGGTATTCGTTATCTGAGGCTGGACAGACGTATTGCTGATTTTGCGCGGCTTTCCCCCTCAATATGGAGAGAGTTTTTGACATATTCTGTTGTTGGGCTTTCAACGGATAGGGATTTAATTGAGAAAAGGGCCCGAGCCGTGATCTTAAAAATGGAGGAGGTAAGCAAAGACAAACTCGAATTAGGCTATCGAATAGCTTCTGGCCTCGCCAGTCAGCTCGAGTGCGAATGGGCCCTGGAGCAACAGGCCTGTTTTATAATAGCTGGGGATATTGTCTATAATATGGCACATGATGTTCCGCGGCCGGAGAAAAGTACCGGAAAAATGGTCCAGGGATCGGATATTGATCTTGTGGTAATTGCCGATGACCATATTCCTGATGTATTGATAAAGAGGTTGGATGAAGCCATTTATAAGGAGAAATATCGATTGCTCGTTACCCCACACATGAAAGAGGAAATCGATTATGTGGTTAAGAAGCTGAACAGTTTCCGGGAACAGGTGTGTTTCGACACGTTCAGTCATATGGTCGCCTGTAAGATTCTTAATGAAGGAGAATTGCTTTTTGGAAATGAAGGCCTGTTCAATAAGGTCAAGGGAATGTTGCGTGAGGAGGGTGTCACCGAAAAGTTGGAGGATATGGAAAGACGAGCCAGAGACTTTCGAAAGAATGCAGAAGAATTCCTCCTTTATGCTGAACGCGATGAGATTAAGGAGGAACATGCTTATCTTTTCTATCCAACTGAAGAATCTGAAGAGTTTGAACTTGAATAGGAAAGTATATGTTACTACAGGGTTGTTTATTATGGAAGAATGATTTATTAACCCAGCTCAATATCCCGATGGCTGAGGCTGACCTGGCGATTGAGCTTTTTGAGATGAGTCGAGATTTCTTCGGCAATACTTACAGACCGATGCCTACCTCCAGTGCAACCCACTGAAATGGTCAAATACGATTTGCCTTCCTTTTCATAAAGGGGGATCAGATATTCGAGAAGCGGAAAATATTTTTGAAAGAACTCTGTTGTTTCCGGCCATTTTTTTACAAATTCTTTGACCTTGTCATCCTTGCCGTCAAGGTTTTTAAATTCGGGAATAAAGTAGGGATTGGGGATAAACCTGACGTCGATCAGGAGATCCGTTTCAAGAGGGACGCCATACTTGAAACCGAATGAAAGAACCGTTATCCGCATCCTTTCTGTCTTGACACCGCGCTGTGCATGCCTGATTATAACATCTCTGAGTTCATGTACTGTTAAGTTGGATGTATCAATTATCTTGTCGGCAAATTCTTTCAGGCCCTTTAGTTGTTCTGTTTCCGCTCGGATACTCTCGAGCAAGTTGCCTCCCTGGCGAGCAGGGTGCTGTCTTCGTGTCTGGCTGTAGCGCTTCAACAGGACATCTTCAGATGCCTCTAAGAAAATGACTTCCAATCGAAAACCTTCTTCTCGTAGCTTATTGAAGATTGTCTGGTATTCTTTAACGAATTCCTTCTCCCTGAGGTCCATGCCAAATGCAAGTTTCTGCACTTCCGAGACGCTGCTGGAGCGTAGCTCTAAGAATTTAGGAAGCAGCACGACAGGCATATTGTCCACACAAAAATAGCCCGCATCTTCAAGGGCGTCAATAGCTGTGCTTTTCCCTGAGCCGGATAGACCCGTAATAATGATCATGTTTAAGTTTTTCATTATGCTTATATCATCCGTGCTGATTATAGACCTTGAAAGAACAGGGATTGACTATTAAGCCGTTGTCCATCGTTTCTAAGCATATGGACAAAGTCTTTAATGTTAAGTATGCCATTTTTCAATTTTATGTCAAACAAGTTGTTTGCCGGGAAATAAAAGCCTACCCTTTAGGTGGGGTTATCTTGTTTGGCTATTAAATTCAAACGGGTCGGCATGGCACTCTTCTCCAGGACCCATCTACTCTTATGTTGCTAAGCAGCCCTCGCTGCGGTCCGCTGGAATAGAAGGATTGGGATTCCATTGGGCCGTTGCAATGCAGACCGCGACTCGGGCCGCAACACGGGAAAGAGGAAGTTTTATCCGGGAGATGCGTCCTTTCGAAGAGTCCCATACCCCGCCTGCAGCACGGCGGGCAAGCCCTCCAGACTGACGGCGGGCAAGTCATGGGGGTCTCTTTTCGAAAGCTGCACAGGCTGACTTCTTTTGGAACTTTAGTGAGGTCTGGAATTTCGTCCTTGGACAGCCCCAGAAGGGACTCTTTGTCGTGGCCTTAGCTTTCAATATCTCTGCATCAGTACGGTTGTTTGCGCGAATGGGGGCGTTCGACTCTTTCGGCAGAAGTTGGAATGCGCAATTTGAAAAGAGATCGCCATGGCCCATCCACCATACATAAGGATGCAGTTTATATGACTCGGCATGGCACTCTTCTCCAGGACCCATCTACTCTTATGTTGCTAAGCAGCCCTCGCTGCGGTCCGCTGGAATAGAAGGATTGGGATTCCATTGGGCCGTTGCAATGCAGACCGCGACTCGGGCCGCAACACGGGAAAGAGGAAGTTTTATCCGGGAGATGCGTCCTTTCGAAGAGTCCCATACCCCGCCTGCAGCACGGCGGGCAAGCCCTCCAGACTGACGGCGGGCAAGTCATGGGGGTCTATTTTCAAAAGCCGCATAGTTTGACCCTTTATGGAACTTTAGTGAGAACTGAAAATTCAGCCTTGGACAGCCCCTGAAGGGCCTCTTTGTCTTGGCTTTAGGCTTTAATATCTGCTCCGGATAGTCTCTTTGCGGGAATGGGGGCCTTCGACTATCTCAGAAGAATTTTTGATACGACTTTTGAAAATAGACTGCCATGGCCATCTACCATGTTGTCAGCATTAAAAAGCTGGGGGTCTACCGGCATTAAAGGCTCGGCTTGGCACTCTTCTCCGGTCCGCTTGGATAATATCCATTTCCTTCCGCTCCGTGATTACTCATGTAGTCATGACGAAGGTGTTTAGAGTGAAGACTGAAGGGGAAAGAGAACCGAAAGGTTTCTTTTGTAGCTTGGCCACATCAAGTGCATACGGGATTCATGTGAATTTGACATGCAATCTAATTTTTTCTATTATACTTTCATAAGAATTTGGGTCACCATACTAAGTACCTTTTATAAATTATGTGATCTTTGCTTACAAGAAGTATGATCAACAAAAATGGGGGGATTTGTTGTAATCAGGTATACACCCGTTTTTGGGAGGAAAAGTGGAAGTCAAATCTAGGTGCCATGACAAGATTATACAGCTTGTTAACAAAGGGGTGGATATACCCAATCCGCTGACTGTGGATATGGATGAGGCGGTTAGCGTTGATCGGATTTCGGGTAACGGAGTCAAGATATATCCGGGGTGCCGCATTTACGGCGACAAAACGGTAATATCGGAAGGAAGCAAAATTGGGTACGAAGGCCCGGCAACCATTGACAATTGCCAGATCGGACCCAGCGTTGAGCTTAAAAGCGGTTATTTCAAGAATTCAGTTTTTCTAAAAGAAGCGAGTATGGGGCTTGGTGCACACGTTCGCGAGGGGTGCATATTGGAAGAGCAGGCAAGCGGCGCACACTGCGTTGGTCTGAAGCACACGATTCTTTTTCCTTTTGTTACACTCGGGAGCCTGATCAACTTCTGCGATTGCCTTATGGCCGGTGGAACCAGCCGCAAGGACCACAGCGAGGTCGGCAGTTCGTACATCCATTTTAACTTCACTCCTGATGGCGACAAAACTACCGCATCGTTAATCGGAGATGTCCCAAGGGGAGTTATGCTCAACCAACCGCCAATCTTTTTGGGCGGCCAGGGAGGAATTGTAGGACCCGTTCGGTTGGGCTACGGAAATGTGGTGGCGGCCGGCACTATTTTGCGCAGTGATTTTCTTGAGGATAACAGGTTGATTGTTGGCAAACCTCACCGCGGAGGGGTAATTCGCTTTGTTCCAAAATCCTACCCGGGGCTTTCCCGTGTGGTGGGAAATAATCTCCTCTATCTATCGAACCTCTTGGCGCTGGAGCAATGGTATATTCATGTTCGCCGGTCTTTTTTCAATGGACAGAATTTTGGTGAACTTATTTATGCCGGTGTGCTGGATAAGCTAACACTGGCCAAGAGAGAACGGATAAAGAGGCTCAAGGCCATGGCAGGCAAGATACCTGAGAACAAAAAAAGAAATGATCGTAACGGACAGGTTCCTCCTGGTAAGAGCGAATTTCGAGATAAGATCCAGAAGGTCTGTGAAGTCTTCACGGAAGAATTGGCGGCCAAGGAGGGCAATGAGCCTCGTGACCGCTTCCTGGATGCTTTTGAAAGTTACAAGGCAAATAATGACGGCAGCTATATAGAAACAATTCAGGGCCTGCCTGACTCTGTTTCGCAAGAAGGCACACGATGGCTTGACACGATCGTGGAAGGGCTTTGCAATAAGGCGGGAAAGCTCTTACCATCATTGCTTACGTTTAAGACGTGATTATCTGATTGTATAAATCTAAAGGAAAAAATACATGGGTAAATTATTCGGTACAGACGGCATCAGGGGGGAAGCCAATCGTCATCCGATGGATGCCGCGATGGCTTTTTCCGTGGGTCAAGCGATTACCTATTTGCTGAAAAAAGAAAAGCACCCTACCCGGGTGATTATAGGAAAAGACACCAGAATTTCAGGTTACATGCTGGAAAGCTCCCTTGAATCGGGTATAACTTCGATGGGGGGCAATCCCTATTTGGTGGGTGTGTTGACAACTCCCGGAATTGCTTTTATCACTCAAAGCATGCGCGCAGACGCTGGCATAGTTATTTCCGCCTCCCATAACCCCTACCAAGATAACGGTATAAAGATTTTTTCTGGTAGTGGTTATAAATTGTCAGACGAAGAGGAAGAGGTTATTGAAAAGCTCATACTGGAGGGTAAATTGCCTGATATGGTCCCACCTCCCAAGGAGATGGGCCGTGCAAAACGCATTGAAGATGTCCTCGGCCGGTACATTGTTTTTTTGAAAAACACATTTCCACGCGATTTGTCAATGGAAGGCATGAAGATCGTCATAGATGCGGCCAACGGAGCTGCGTATAAGGCGGCCCCGGAGACCTTCATCGAACTCGGTGCCGATGTTGAGGTCATTCACAATAAACCGGACGGAATAAACATCAACGACAATTGTGGATCGCAATATACCCAAGACCTCAGGAAATGCGTGGTGGAAAGCGGCGCTGATATTGGACTGGCCTTTGATGGCGATGCCGATCGTTTGATCGCAGTGGATGATAAGGGACATGAGGTTAGCGGAGATCAGGTTCTGGTTATCTGTGCCAATGTGCTCAAAAACCAAGGCAAGCTGGAAAACGACCTGTTGGTCAGCACCGTGATGAGCAATCTCGGCCTGAGCATTGCCTGTAAAAAATATGGGATTAATCACTATGCGTCCAAAGTAGGAGACCGATATGTTTTGGAGGATATGAAAAGATTGGGTGCTGTAATAGGTGGAGAGGACTCCGGGCATATAATTTTCTTGGATCTCCACACCACAGGTGACGGAATACTTACAGCTATTCAATTGATTTCCTCAATGATTATAGAGGATAAGCGGCTGCACGAACTGGCGGCCATGATGGATATCTATCCACAAGAACTTATTAACGTGGCTGTCAAGAGCAAACCGGAGATTTCATCGGTGCCTCGGATGGTAGAGGCAATCAGACAGGTGGAAATGGAACTGGGTGACCAAGGCCGTGTGCTGGTGCGCTATTCAGGCACTCAAAATGTATGTCGTGTCATGGTCGAGGGGCCCAGTGATGATCTGACCGAAAAGTACTGCAGGCAGATTGCTGAGGCGGTAAAGACCGCTCTTGGCTGATTTTGCAGTTTGGTAATACAAAGCAAAATTTTGCACAGCCCTAAGGAGATTTGGAGTGACTATCAAGGCTGTTTTGAAAAGGGATTTCAGGCACATGAGCAGAGTGGGAGCTGACATTGTCAAGAAGGATATCATTCGAACCCTAAAACAGAAAAAGGAGTTCGTGCTGGGTTTGGCTACGGGAAATTCACTAAAAGGTATAAGAGTTGAAGGCCTTTTTTCAGAGAGAGCCTGAGCATATTTAGATTTTAATGCCTATGGAAAATGTTTTCAATCCATCTAAGGCACCTCTAAAAGAAAAAATGAAGATTGCCGTACTGATTCGCCGGTTCGTTCTCACTGGAGGTGCTGAGAGATATGCCGTGGAAGTAACACGCCGCTTGGCTCGTGAGCACGATGTTTCAGTCTTTGCGCAGGAATGGTCTTTTGAAGGAAAAGAGAAGATTACATTTCATAAAATTCCGAGGTTTTTTAGAAGACCTAATTTTTTGAATCAGCTTCTTTTTTCTTTTTTTACCCGCCGGTCTTTGGATAATTCTTTTGACATTGTCCATACGCACGAACGTGTTTGTCAGTTTGATGTGCTGACAGTACATTGTCCTTGTTTTCGTTCGATCATAACCCGTCACAAGAGTCCGCTGAAAAGGTTTTTCGTCTGGCTTTCAGTGGTCTTTAGTCCACGCAAACTGGCATATCTCTGGCTTGAGAAAAGACAGTTTGCACAAAACAGGGAAAGATTGTGGATTGCCGTATCTGAGAATGTAAAGAAAAATATCCAGACCAATTATCCACTGCCGGATGAATGTTTTGGAATTGTTTATCCAGGTGTGGATAGTAATCTGACGACAGAGGAAGATATTGCTGAGAACCGAAAGAAGTTGAGGTCCAAACTGGGAATTGATAAGGATGATCTGGTTATCCTGTTTGTAGGGACCGAGTTTAAGAGAAAAGGTCTTGATTCGCTGCTTAAAGGGTTTGCACTTTTACCCCCATCAAACATGAAACTCGTCATCGCGGGTGAGGGAAGACCGGATCGCTATCTATCGGCTGCAAAAGGTCTGGGGATTGAAAGGGATGTCATCTTCCTCGGACTGGTTGAGAACATCGAGGAAGCATATGCGATTTCAGATGTCTATATTTTACCCACCCTCTCCGATCCAGCGGGTATGGCGCCTTTGGAAGCAATGGTGTGCGGTGTTGCAACAGTGATAAGTTGCGATAGATATGCCGGTATTGCAGAATGCATGAAGGATCAGGAAGCAATTATTCTCAATGATCCCAATGATCCTGAAGAAATAGCAGGTTCTTTGCGCAGGCTGGTGGATAAAGACTACCGAGGGGAATTAGGAAAGAAGGGACGTCTTTTGGCAGAAAAAATGACCTGGGAAAAGACAACAGCGGATACGCTATCTATCTATCATAAGGTGTTGGAATTAAAAGGGGGTAATAGATAATATTTGGAATTTGCAATGCAGACGTTTGAAAAAAGCCTTGTGAAGGAATTCATGATTTCCTGGAAGAATTGCAGGGAAACGGAAGATCTTGACCAAATCGCTCAGAGCAAGACAACGTTTACCGAAGACGGGCAGAGGGTTGAGCTTACATGGCAGATCAATTTCAGGTATGGAAGATTCTTGTTTGTTCTCGTGAAGATGTTTGAGCCAGCGACTATTTTAGAAGTGGGGATGGCCAACGGCATCAGTTCAGCCTATATGGCAAAAGCACAGAACAGCTATTTAAGGGAGAAAAATGCACATGTGATTATCGATCCCTTTCAATCTACACAGTGGTTTAATGCAGGAATAGCTCTTTTAAAAAGATTAGGTCTTTATGAAAACGTCAAGTTTGTTGAGGATTATTCTTCAAGCGCTATTCCCCAGCTCGAGAAAGACGGACACAGATTCGACTTTGTGTTTATAGACGGGAGTCACTGTTTGGATCATACGCTGAGTGATCTTGTTACGGCAGACAGGGTTTTGAATATTGGTGGCCTGATTGTGTTTGATGATTCTGCAGATTTTGGAGTGAAATATGCAGTTAAATATATCGATAAATACAGATATAACCTGAGAAGAATCAAATTCGACAACAACTTTGTCCACGGTCTCAGGGAGATGACAAACAACAGAAGGCGTCTAACTGTCTATCAAAAACTTGCCGTTGATGATCGTGGGGCAGACGGGGTTTGATGCAGGATTGATAAGGAAGTTGCTTATTTTTGTTCCAAAGAATGGCCATACACTTTTGCCTCTCTGAGTTTGGCGTATTTCATAAATGACCCCCCTCCATTTAGAATAGATATGATGAACCCGTCAAAGCCCTCAAGCACCCCCAATTCCAGAATGTATGTTCGAAGGAACATCCAGGTTCCGTGGGAAAGTGGTGAGAGGGCCCCTGCGTGCTTTCCGTCTCTCAACATATCCTGCGCAGCCAAAGTCGAATATGTCTCCAGCTTGTGTATCAAATCAGAGTAATTCCGGAAACTTCGATGTTCGATGGTTACGCGGAGGTCCTTGACACTACCTTCGGAAATCCAGCTTTCGTGAACAAGATGATCGTTGAAGCGACCTCTCCTGCGGTCCACCAACCGCACGATGCGGTCCGGCCACCAGCCGCAATGACGAACCCACCGATTATGGAAGAAGTTCTTTCTCAAAAAACTGCATGCTGTGAAATCACGTTTAGGGGAGGCTAAGAGTTCCTTTATTTTCATGGCTGTCTTTTCGGGAATTCTCTCGTCTGAATCCAGTATCAACACCCAATCATTTTCACAACTGTCAACTGCAAACTGCTTCTGCTTGGCATAGCCTCGCCATGTTTCCGTAAGGACTTTACACCCAAAAGACCTGGCGATGCCGATCGTATTATCTCGACTCCCAGAATCAACGACAACAACCTCATCTGCAAAAGATACACTCTCAAGACAATCGGGAAGGCGGTCTTCTTCATCTTGTGTTATAATGGCTACTGATAATGGCATATCTAAATCGAGTTCAAATCATTAGGCCTTTTGTTTTCTCAAATATACTCTCATTTCATGTCCTTTGCCACACAGGGCCGCGGGAGTATTAAGCAGGTCTGAAACAATCTTTATCAAGCGGTAATGTATAAATGGGATTTCGTCCTTTTCATAAAAGCAGACACGATGCGTTTTAATATCCGCTACCATGAAACCGGAACGGTCGGCAAGTTTTCGCATCGAGATCGGATTAAAGAAACTAATGTGTCCGCCATGTTCCCTGATACTAAAATACTTCCAGCGGCCTTTCATATATTTAGCGGTCCAGCTGTCTGTATTACCTGTCCGGATAACCAGAAGGCCACTTGAGCACAAAATACGATGACATTCTTTAAACAGGCTCAATGGGTCCCTCAGGTGTTCCAAGACTTCGAACAGGGTAATCACATCAAATGATTCTTCAGGGAGATGGATATCATTGAGATAGCCCTGGTAAACTTTTAGCCCCGCTTGTATTGCAGTTCTTGCCGGTCCTGATGAAGGCTCCACGCCTTCCGCTTCTACTCCTAAGTTCCTGGCGGCAAGGATGAATGGGCCACTGGAACATCCGACGTCGAGTAAATGGAGCGCGCTCTTTTTCTTTCCAGAAAAACGCTCAATTTCGTCTAAAATCCTTTTTGTGTGCCTTGAGAGGCGGTAAGCGGCTTTCCCTGTTGGCTGGGTTCCTTTGGGGTCATCGAATTCTTTCATGGAGTTCCAATATAGTTCTTCACTACATTGGCTCACAAGTTGCCCGCAGTTTTTACATCTTCTTAGCAGGCCTTCCGGAAACACTATATCAGAATTGTGAAAGCCGGACTCACAACCAATGGGGCATGAATCAACATAACTCTGGCCTGTGTTGGACATAATAAAACGGCTAAAAAAGTGTATAATTATTGGAAATCATTGAGTTATTCTGGACATTTTGTTTATATGCCACCCCAACGGAAAAATGGAATGACGTGGTTAAATATTTTGATTCTTCCCCAATATTCCAATGTTCCAACCCGCCTGCCGGACGGCTGGCAGGTTGTGAGCGACCAGTCCTCCGCAGTAGCCTGCTACGGAGGACGGGCACCAGAGGTTGGAAGCGAACAAAAACAGTACGCTGTGCGCATTTAAAACATAACAAATGGTGGAGGATAATTCAACCGGGAGGATTGGGAACCTGGATTATGCCTTTTTCTGTGCGACAAGAGTGATATAGTCTGAAAGTGCGAGTTTTTGGGTTATGGAAATCATAATGTCTGGGAAAAAACCTTTTGTTCCGTTTTTTAAAAGATGCGACCAGAATTCAAAGAGGATTGGTTCAAATCCGCAGGCACGCATTAGGAATGAAAGACTTTTTTTGTTAAAAGAATATATGTGCCATGGAAATCCGAAGTGTTTAAAGTCATCTTTCTTAAATCCCATGCGGCACATAAAGGTCTTGAAGCGATTGGATATGCCCCGGTAATTGGGAACATCAATAAACAGGTACCCGTCTTTTTCCAGCAGGTAACCGCACCTGTTCACCAGATTAATCAGATCGTAAACGTGTTCGAGAACGGCCCAGACAACAATACCCTTATATTGGTAACCAGGATCGAAATCCTCAAGCAGTCCGTGATGAAGCTGTATCTTGAATGTCTTACGTCCTATATCGATGAGCATTTTACTCGGATCGATTCCCTCCACGTTCAGCCCCTGCCTGGAAGCTTCGAGACAAAAAAGGCCGGTTCCGCAGCCGACATCAAGTATCCTATCCGTTTTTTTTAGAAAACGTTTTATGAGCCTGATCTTAAGCTGTTGAGAAATATAGGATCTTCCTTTATTTTCTCTCTTCCATTTTTCGTAAGACCACTGGTCATAAAAGGATGGGTCTAGGAAGGCGTCGCTTTCATAGATCTGGGAAAGGGATTTTTCTGTGAAGCGTGGAGAGGCGTACATTATGGTGCATTTGGGGCACAGCCAAATACCGATTCCGTTGGATGATTTGAAGATCAGTTTCGGGACCGGAGGAGAATCGCAGATGGGACAGGCTACATTCTCTATGTCGCCCGAGAATTTACCACATGTGATATGTTTCGGGAAACCTTTATTTTTCGGCATATTTAGCCAATCCGTTCTGAAGGCCCGTCGCGACAGCGAGTAGAAATGCAGGACCGGAATCCAATATATGTGTGTCCACTAATCCACTAACAAAAATAACAAGGGCGGTTGATAGAATGAAATAGCCTAATGGCGTATGTCTTTCACCCCAGGCATTCCTGATGATTTCCCAGAAAAACCAAGAGAGGGCAAAAATCCCGATGACACCATAGCTGACTGCCATGTGCAAAAAATTATTATGGGGATGGGCAATGAAAGGCCATTCCGGCTTCCCCCTTTTTTTAAGGACAGTCGCATAACCGCCTGTTCCAACCCCAACAAGCGGGTTCTCTAAAAAGATATTTACAGCGCCGTACCACATATAAAATCTGTCCTGATGTTCTGTATATTCTTTGCCCCAGGCATGGTTTGGGTCTGCAGCTAAATGATGCCTTAGCTGGTCTATTGAAAATGAGACCCTCTGCCTGACAATCGGGGAAAGAAATGTGATTCCTAACAACAATACATAGACCAATGAAATCTTAAAGGCATTACATTCCTTAAAGAGATTGCGGACCATAAAAGGGGATAGGATTGCAAAGGTAAAAAAACCAACCCTGCCAAGTAGAATAACCATATGAAAGATATACCCTGCCATGAGTAAAAAAAAGAAAATACGTGTCTTTTTTTCCGTTGATGCCTTGAAATAATAGGAGGCCGTGAGCATACCTACTATCAGGAAGGCTGATTGAGTGCTGTACCCAAGGCCGAATCCGAGATACTGATTGTTGCCGTAAGTATCCACAGCGGGTACTAATCCCGCTAACTGCAAGATGGCCACAAGGGAGTTAACGGCCAGTCCGAAAAGAAACGCCTTTATCAATTTTTGAGGGGAATAAATTGGTAGGGCGATAGAGGCCACTGCCATGCAGTAAATCCAGTAGTGTGTTTTCTTGGCAAATTTAATGCCAAGGCCAGTCAGGTCAGGCGTGTAAAGGAGCCCTATCCAGGGCAGGAAAATAAGAAGCAAAACCGGCCAAAACCAGCTTCGTCTCAGGCAGGTGTCTACTGTTTTAATTGCCTTGCCTGAAAAAACCCAAATAGCAGAGGCCAATACACCGCATATAATTGGCGGTGAAGTGCCTATTGGCATGCTGAAGAAGGCACCTACGAATAGATAGAATAGCAGGTCATTGGGACTGATTTTCGCGCTTTTGTACCAGGCCATTGGAACAAAAATGCTCCTTGGATTGCATTGTTTTATTTAAGAGTTGATCATTTGTGATTAGTTGTGTCCTGTCATGTTCCTCATGCCATAGATGAAAGCATATGGCCAGGAAAAGGTGCTCCTTTCTTTGTAGTCCATAATGGTACAGCCTGACAGCGAGTTCTGAGTCCTCCCGTCCCCACCCTTCGAAATCCTGATTAAACCCGTTAACCGCCACGATATCCTTTTTGAAAAAACCCATGTTGCAGCTCTTTATCCCACTCAACCGCTTCGAGGAAAAAGCTGGAAATATGGGGAGCCTAACAAGATGATGTACATTGGAGATATCACCTGACAATAGAAACCTGAAGAGTTTCAACATGGAGTTTGCGTCTTTATAAGAAAAATCAGGAGAAAGCCTTTTGCTTACCAGCACCCTTTTCCCTTGAATGAAGAAGCCATCCTCGGCCAGGATGAGATGGTCTTCAACAAAACTGCGATGGGGAACACAGTCTCCATCAAGAAGGATGATGTATTCACCGGTTGCTTTTCTAATAGCCTTGTTTCTTATCCGTGCCGCCCTGAAACCGCGGTCTTCCTGCCAAACGTGACTTATCATGTAAGGGGGATCAGATGAAAAAGTTGCTATCTTCTCAGACGTTTCAGGCCCTGAACCGTCATCCGCTATGATAAGTTCGTCGGGCAACCGGGTCTGGTTTTCTAAGGCCTCCAGGATCCTACCCAGGGCGTCAGGTCGGTTGTACGTGGTTACAATTAATGATGTCTTCATGTTTCAAGGGTTTCGAGTTATAAGAACAGGTCAATGCTTAATAACTGATAGAAATAATTATCAATTATTAATAAATAGAAATATGCAAAAAGGTCTTCCATGTCAAGGTCAAAGCAGGCCGGTTATTAATCTTGAAGCCACTCTAATTTAAAGGGAGTGTCTTGAAATCGGCTGGTTTTTCTAGGTTGTATATGGCTTCGGGGATGGGTTTATTGAAGACCATTTGTTTCAGATTAATTGATAGATCGTTTGCAGACTCGGGATCACTCAGTCTTATTTCCCGGGCATAACAAATGTTGTTTTCTTTTTGGTAGTTTGAAAAGTATATCTTTGTACTTCGTTCGGGAAAAGTGATCAGACGGGGCAGATTGCTCTGCGGAAAGAAATCTATGATCTGAACAATTTCTGCATCTTGGTTTAGTAACATTATTTGATTTCCTTTCAGAGAAACAGCTTGGTCATTTTTGCGGAGAATCGGAAACCCCCGCAAAAGTGACCATAACTGATCCGGTTCCAGGCTGTTTGGAAAAAGCCTTGAGGGAACTGAATTGCCTAACGATCCAACATAATAACGTTTTTCAGGAAAAGAAAGGATATGAAGGTTGGTTTCGTTGGCCAGAATGTGAAGGATGGGCCTGCCCCAGGGGTGTGTGACTTCGATTTTGACCCTGAAGGGAGAATGAGACCCAACTATGAGAATATCTGACTCGGACTCCGGTGCTTCGCCCTTAATCATCAATTTGCCGGTGGAAAAAAAGGTATCAGCTTTGTTTTCCTGTTCTCTGATTTCGGAAAGGATTTGGGCGATTTTTTGAGGACTGAAGGGGGGGGGAGGAGGTTGAACTGGGATACCGGCACAGCCCGGGAAGAAGATAAGGCACGCTATTGCTATTAAAGCTCGGATATTGAATCTCCCTGCCCCAAGACTCATAAAGTCCTGGTTGAGCATTTTCAGTTTTCCTGTTTTAAAAGCCGTTCCACCTCAGTTATTTTCTTTTTCAGTTTTTCCTTGTCGGGATGCTCTAAGGACATGGCCTTTTTGTAATAATGGAGGGCCTTGTTGTATTTGTTTTTTTTGCTGTAGGCATCCCCAAGATGTTCGTTGATAGTAGGATCGTCAGATGTCAGTTTTGCCGCTTTGTCAAGGTACTGGATCGCTTCATCGTATAAGCCCTTCTGGAAGTAGACCCAACCAAGGCTGTCTAATATGTAGCCACTTTCAGGCTTCAATGATGCGGCTTTTTTGATAAAGGCCATGGCTTCGTCAAGCTTAATTCCCTGTTCAGCATATGTATATCCGATGTAATTTAAGGCTTCGGCATGATCCGGATTTATTTCAAGGATTTTTTTCATCTGCTCAATACATGAATCCTTGTCACCACTTTTGTCCAGGATAACCCCCAGGCGGAAAATAAGATTGACATTTTGGGGTTCCCGCCTCAGACCTTCTCTAACAATCTCCAGGGCCTTGAGGTAATCCTTTTTGGTTTCATGGACAGTTGCCAGCATCAGAAAGAGTTCGGCTTTTTCATTGTCCAGTATTATGGCCTTTTCGAGTACGTCTATGGCCTCGTCATATTTTTCCTGGGTGTTGAGGATGTATGCAATTTGCAGTTGAGCATTGACAAAATATCTGGATTTAGGGTTGATATCCCTGAAGTGTTCCAGGGCTTTTTCACTGTCGCCCTTTTCCTCATAGGCGGTAGCCAGGTAGTATCTGGATTTGTCATCTTGTGGCCAGGCCGAGATTATAAGGTTCAACTCCTCAATTGATTCGTCTATCTTTCCATGTTGGAGGTATATAAGGCCCAGTCGCTGTCTTGCCGGTTCACCGGGCTTGGTATGGTTTTTTATCTCTTCTATTTGCTGTGCAGCTTTCTCCTTAAGATTTAACTTGAAGTACAGGTTAACAAGTCTTTCCCTGACAGGTATATTGTCTGGATAGAACTTGACCAATCTCTCATAGATATCAACGGCGTCAGTAACCCTGTCGGTCATCTGATAAAGCGTTCCCAGATCAAAAAGGGCCGGTTCTAGGCTTTCATTTAGTTTTAGGGCCTTAAGAAAGGCTTCCTCTGCATCACGGTAACGGCCTATCTCCAAGTTAATTCTTCCCCGGTAGTAATGAGCTATGATCAGCTCGGGTCTCTGCTCCGTCAGTATTTGGAGATGCGTGAGCGCTTTTTGAAACTGTTGTTTTCTGATCAGAATGGTAGTGAGAAGTAGGCGCACACGCTGGTTTTCGGGATCAAGGGCCAAAATTTTGTCATATTGGGCAATAGCAAGATCTTCGTTATCCATAAGGGCATGGATATCCCCAAGAAGTATCAGATTTCCAATGTTTTTAGGATCAAGTGCTATAGCTCTTTGGGCATAATCCAAAGATTCCTGGTATTTTTTTTGTTCTTTCATTAACAGGGCCATTTTTCTGTTTAGGTAGGATGACTCCGGATCTTTTTCGATGGCTATGGAAAGGTATTTCTGGGCTTCTTCATAATGACCTTGGCTGATGGCTATCGAGGCAAATGTGAAATATGTATAGGCCTCATAAATATCATCCTTTTGTTTGTGGGGGGCCTCTTTTTCTGGCTGAACCGAAACAGACCTGAATGGCGGCAGTGTGGGAATTAGCTCGGCACACGAGGTAAAGAGTGCTGTATACAGGATCAGGAAAAGGACCCAGGCAGTCCTAGAATACCAGGGTGAGCCTGACGTCTTTGAAATCGGGCATTTTATTTTACGTGTCGTGGGTTTCATCTCGATTCTTTTTATGGAAAGAGGCTGTCTGCCCGTATCCCTGGAGGAGGATCTGGGACAGAGCGGATTTCTCATTTTAAGAAGTCGTAATACTCTTCTTCAAAATTTTCAATCTCCTCTTTAAGCCATTTTTTAATGTTTTTAATAATTTTTTCCTGGATTTGGCGAACTCTCTCCCGTGAGATATGATATTTATCCCCAAGCTCTCGGAGTGTTAATGGTTTTTCTGCTATGATCCGGTTATCAAAGATATCAGCTTCTTTTCCTGAAAGTGTCTTACGAAATTCTTTGATTTTCCTTGAAAAGAGTTTCTGGCTTTCATTTTCAGACAGTTGTTCCTCAACACCTTTTTGCGAATCTGGAAGTAGATCCCCATAGGATTCCCTTGAATCATCCCCCACAGGAGAACTAAGCGAGACCTCCCATCCTCCCAGACGCTGACTCATTTCCACAACCTCTTCCTCCTTCACATCAAGGCGCTCGGCAAGAAGTCTGGGTTCAGGGGCGAACCCCTGTGCTATTAACTTATCCCGCTCTTTGGCCAGATTAAAGAATAGTTTGCGCTGGCTTTGGGTCGTCCCGATTTTGACCAGTTTCCAGTTATCCATTATGAATTTAAGCATATAGGCCTTAATCCAGAAGGATGCATAATACGAGAATTTTATGCCGCGATAAGGGTCGAATTTTCTTACAGCCTGTATAAGGCCCAAATTTCCTTCTTGGATAAGATCCAAAAGATTTTTGGTCCAGTATCGATGAAAGTCCATTGCGATTTTTACCACCAAGCGAAGGTTGGATGTTATCAGTCTATGGGCCGCCCTTTCATCTTTTTTTTCTATGACTCTTGTGGCTAGCTCTTTTTCCTCTTCCCTGGTCAGGAGTCTAAACTGTTTTATCTCAAGAAGGTATGCCTGGAGGGGATCATATGGGACGACGGCCCTCTCCTGTTTCTGCACAGCCGGGAATAAATTTTTCAGGCTGGAGACATGGTTATTCTGAAGTGATGGGTCTTTTCCGTCTCTCATGTATTCAGGCATTTAAATGTCATTTGTCCAGAAGCGGAATTTCTATCAAAGGGCAGTCTGAGTGGGTTAGGCTCTTAATTCAGAGTGGAAGATGAGCTAGAACATGAAAACAGCACCATTGGAGTCCTCCGGCAGATTATCCCAGAATAATTCTCATATATCTTTTTTTGCCCGCCCTTATTAGCAAGGAATCGTTTTTCAAAGCACTTGAATTGATTGCTTGATCGAAAGATTGAATCCGCAAGTTGTTTAAGTATCCACCGCCGTGGGAAATCAGCCGGCGGGCCTCACCCCGCGTCTTACACAAGCCGGTTTTTTCAAAGAGGATATATGCCGGTATACCCTTTGCAAGCTCCTCTCGGCTTACACTGTAACTGGGGGCTGATTCAGAAGGCTCTGACTTTTCAGAGCCAAACAGCTGCCGAGCGGCTTTTTGTGCCATATCAGCCTCTTTCTGACCATGGCACAACCTAGTTGTCTCGTATGCCAGCACTTCCTTTGCAGATCTCGTATCTGAACCTTCCAAGGCGGCGAGGCGCCGCACTTCATCTAAAGGGAGAAGTGTGAATAACGCGAGGAAGCGTTCAACATCCCGGTCGTCCTGGTTGATCCAGTATTGGTAGTACTCATAAGGTGAGGTCAGTTCCGGGTCAAGCCAGACAGCCCCTTTATGGGTCTTACCCATTTTGATTCCCGAGGATGTAGTCAGGAGCGGAAATGTAAGTCCATAAGCAGTATCACTGTCAAGTCGTCTTATGAGGTCTGTGCCTGCAAGGATATTGCCCCACTGATCGTTTCCACCCATCTGGATACGGCAATCGTAATGCTTAAACAGGTGCCAGAAGTCATATGCCTGAAGAAGCATATAGTTAAACTCGATAAAATTGAGACCAGTTTCCAGTCTGGTCCTGTAGCTTTCTGCGGCTAGCATTTTGTTCACGCTAAAGTGACGGCCGATGTCCCTTAAGAAGTCAATATAGCCGAGTGGGGTCAACCAGTCAGCATTGTTTACCATAATAGCGTTTTCGTTGCTGAAATCTATAAAACGCGAGAGTTGGCTTTTTAATGCCTCGGCATTTGAATCTATTTCCTCACGCGTCATTATGGGGCGCATCTCCATTTTTCCGCTGGGATCACCCACTAGACCTGTTCCCCCTCCAATGACAGCGATCGGCCTGTGGCCCGCCATCTGCATATGAACCAGAGACATGATGGGAAGAAGGCTCCCTATGTGAAAACTTTTCGCGGTTGGGTCAAAACCGATATAACAGGTGGTGGGCTTTCTTAACAGTTTCCGCACAGCTTCTTTATCGGTAACCTGTTCAATAAACCCTCTGCTTTCAAAGATGTCATAAACGTTTTTCATTTTAGTTTTGTGATCTTTCTATGTAATATTGGGGAAAAAGTAGGCGAACCACTTGACCGGGCGCTCCTAAGTTCTCAATTTTTTCGCCATTAAATTCAAGATCAATGCCATCCGCATTACCAATTATTAAATCAAAACCCTTCCGGGCCTTCCACTCATGACGATTCCCCGGGTTAAAAATGTATTCTTTGGGATCCCCATCGTCCACGTAAATCTTAATCCATGTCCTCTCCCTGAAGTGGGCTGTTAGCGTTAGAGGACGGTCTTCAATCGGAGGCATTATTCCATATTTGGGTTGTGCCGATTTTTTTATTGAAGACCGGATATGCTCTTTCTCTTTCTTCTCCTCCGCTAGTACGTCTTGGGTTTCCCCGTCAGTTGTTTTTAGATCAGCTTGTGGCGGTAAGGTCGTTTCCTCTTTTTTCTCCTCCACTTGTACTTCCCGGGCTTCCCCGCCAGTTGTTTTTAGATCAGCTTGTGGC
>CAZUHR010000014.1:0-20826 GCA_964620335.1 uncultured Desulfobacteraceae bacterium | reverse complement strand
TTGGCACCTATCCAGGCCTTACTCTCAGGCAAATCGCATCCGGAAAAGTCCATCATGGAAATGGTCGTTTTCTGAACCCTTTTAACAATACAGAATACGGGAATCTATGGAAGGTTATTTCCTGGAAACTGTTCCACAAAAATCGCTTCAGGAAGTTCTATAATCAAGAACGTGAGGTATCTGTCTCAATAGACTGGGAACCGGTAATGCGGGGGAGAGGTCTTTCAATAACGTTTATCAAACATGCCACCGTTATGATCAAGGATGTGGACACGTATATTCTAGTGGATCCCGTCTTTTCCTATCCTTTCTGGTTTATAAAGGACTTTACTCCCCTGGCATTTGACATAAAAAAGATGCCCAATCCACACCACGTTCTAATTACACACGGCCATTACGACCACCTGGATAAACCTTCTATGGCTTCCCTTAAAAAAAACACCCATATAATCTCACCACTTGGCTACAATGGAATTTTTGATGGATTGGGTATGAATAAAAGGACTCAGTTGGACTGGTTCGAAGCCTTCACCGAAGGAAAACGGGAGATTACACTTCTTCCCTGCAACCACTGGACCATGCGCAATCCCATAACCGGGCCTAATAGATCTCTATGGGGTTCATTTTTAATCAAAACCGCCACGGGCCCCTCTATTTTTATTGCCGGAGACACAGCTTATTTTGACGGCTTCCGCGAATTGGGCGAAGAGTTTTCTATTGATCTGGCGATTTTCAATCTCGGAGCCTATGAACCCAGGTGGTTCATGGCACCCAGCCATATAAATCCCGCTGAAACTGTAAAAGCTTTTCAAGAACTCAAAGCAAAAAAAATACTGATCGTTCATTGGGGAACCTTCCGTCTGGGGGACGAACCCGTACATTTTCCGCCCATCCAAATCCGGCGTGAACTGAAAATTAAAGGCCTCTTAGACCGCTTAGTTACCCTTAATCACGGAAAAACACTGTTTTACAAACAATTTTCCGGCTCGAGTTGATGAGTTTTTTTGTGCGCTATATCAGGAAGTGTAGTTCGTACAATAAAACACTAGCGAATTCAAAAAAAAGCTCCCTGCATTTCCAATCAAGCGGAAAGAATACAGGGAGCTTTTGATATTTTTTATTTGATCGCTAATCCTATCCTGCCATAACGCGACCTTAAAAGACGGGCCTGTTTAATTACTAATAAGGATAAGTCAGATCAGGCCTTAACATATGTGCCTCTACCTACCTTATTAATCTTTCCCTCTTTATAAGCACGATGGACGATGTCCCAAATTTTTCGAGTATTGTATCCTGTTTTCTTTTGAATTGTAGCAGTATCTATACCCTTTCTACTCCTTTTCACAATTTTAAGGACTGTCTCAGTAGCGGAAATACTCTTGCCCTTTTTAGCTGGGACTTTCCTTTTGGCGGGTTTTTTTGCAGCAGTCCGCATTGTAGTGGCCTTTCTGGAGACAGCGCGTTTAGCACCAGCTCTTTTTGCTACCCCTTTTTTTGTTTTGTCAGCCTTTGCCTGAGCCTTCTCAAGCTTATCAAGTGCCTTAACCAGCTTACTGGTTCTTATGGTGAGCTCTTTTAGATTCTTTGATATCGCATTCAAACTTCTTCTTAACTGTTTCATAATCTTTTCCCCTTTCACTTAATTGTTTCTTTAGAAAACTATTTCCTGAATACCCTCACCTCCCTAATAAAAAAATCAAGCTACAGTGAACGCTCTTGTTTTGGATTTTCCATCAACTGCACTCAATCTCAATTTTGCATAGCATCCCTGAAAGTCCTTTTGATCTACTCACCCTATCCTTTAAAAAAGTTTGTAACAAAATAACAAATCTATTTAGAACTTTCAACCTAAAAAACAAAAAGGAATTTGTTTTAAGCCATATTCATTTTTTTTTAAAAGGAATGACTGACTTCATATCAAAGACCTTTGTTTTAAAAAACCTTGATACTAGGCTCTTTGTATAATTAACAAAATGATAAAACTTGAAACTTTGTTAATAACTTTGTATGCGTATTCATACTCAGTTAGTCACTATCCAGGTCTTCTTCGATTTTCTGCGTATTTCCTTTTTCCTTTTCTGTTAGTAACTTTAAATTAATCTGGAGAAAATTTATTTGGTTCTTAAGAGATGAAATTTGTGCTTGCTTGTGGATCCCGATAACGGCTAATACAATTATGATAATGAACAATGCTATTATTAGTGCGACTGTCATCAAAATACAACCTTAAATAATTCAGTAAAAGGAGATAAAATCAAGGAAATTAAAATGGTATAAATGTTTAGGCGCTTTGGGTTGTGGAAATACTTTTTGGTGCCGGAGGTCGGAATCGAACCGACACGGACGCAAGGTCCACTGGATTTTGAGTCCAGCGCGTCTACCAATTTCACCACTCCGGCATTCGTTTCTAAAAATTATAATTAAAATCAAAGACAGGTGTCAATATCATATTGACATGGATGTTATCCCTTTGCTATTGTAAACGAAATGGGGCTGTAGCTCAGATGGGAGAGCGCATGACTGGCAGTCATGAGGTCAGGGGTTCGATCCCCCTCAGCTCCACCATTGAATGGCAGAGATAAACCACCCGCCCTTTATTCAATAAATCCTGACGAGCTATTATAGCAACGAGAGAAGAACGCACCCATTCCGGAAAAAACATTGCAATTACTCAGTATGTATTCTGCTACCTCTTTTCTCTTTTTTTCATCCAGACCATTAAAACGAGCTTTTATTTGATCTTCCGATTCAATCTGAGAGAGAACTGACCAGATTTCTTCTGCCGCCATGTCAGACCTAACTTCGGGTACCTCCTCAAATATCTGATTTTCGAAAAAACCCTTCGCCTCTTGAAGAATCAGTTCTAAATCATGCTGTATTGCCTTAACTTCAACGGACAGCTCCTCATATGACTCACAGGTTTTAGTGACACGGCACGGGATTTTTTTATCCCCAATTCCTAGATCAATGCCTACACTTATGTCTTTTTTCTCCTGCCTGTTTAAGGGCCCCACTATTTTAAAAATACCGGTCATAACATAGTTATTTTTGCATTTTTTAGGCACATCTTGTCAAGTTAGATACTCACTCTATATTTGGTCAAGTACGGGATGCAGAAAGATTTCTGCGAGGAGTTCGGCTGTGGGTCTTGAATTAGAGCGTAAACTCGCTTGCTTCCATGGCAGCATCAATCGCTATATCGGCATTTCTTTCCCTGGCAAGTTTCTCGCACTCGGCCTGAAATGATACCAACTCCGGATCTTTTCTGGTAGGATCATGGTGAAAAAGTATTAATCGCCTCACATGCGCATCTAGGGCAAGATCAAGTGCGGCCGCATAGTCTGAATGTCCCCATCCGATTCGTTTTTTTCTTTCCTCCGGAGTATACTGGGCATCGTGGATCAATACGTCCGCATCTTTGCAGAAATGGACATAATCAGCCGGATGCTTGCTGGACCATGCCTCTTCTGTTAGTTCATTGTCGGTAATAAATACAAGGGTCTTTTTTCCCTCATGAAAACGGAAACCGAACCCGCCTTGAGGGTGTTGAAGAGGAATGCTGTCAATGACCACATCGTCAATTTCGAGGGGACCGCGGCTCACCCTATCCAGGTGCTGGATATCAGCCCTGAGGTCATTAAATTTAATGGGGAAAAACCCGTCGCCAAATTTGTTGTCAAAGGTTGCCCTTAGCCCTTTCATGCAGGTGGGAAAGCCGTCAATAAATATTTTACTTGTGGGCTCGTAAATAGGTGCAAAGAAAGGGAACCCAAGTAAATGGTCCCAGTGGATATGTGTCATAAGAAGATAGACATCCACCTTTTTTTCTTCGGTAAATAACTTTTCACCCAAGGACCTGAGACCCGTTCCTGCATCGATTATGACCTTACTGCCGCCTTCAAGGATAATCTCGAGACAGGTGGTATTTCCACCATAAATAGTCGTGTCCTTTCCTGGGACAGGAATGGACCCCCTTGTTCCCCAAAATTTTACCTTCATTATCTACCCGTTCCTGATAGTTTCCGAGGCAGTTTATGTGAAAACTTAATTGTGATATCAAGCTGATAACCAGTTATCAGGAAATCAATCTATGCGATGATTCACACCGTGTCAATTTAAAAAACCAATAAAAATGATAAGATAAAACACTTCCCAGGTCGGAGTGAAAGATGCGAAAAAAGCAGGATAAACAATATGGTCACGCTCCGGTGTGACAAAGAAATCATGGCCTGTTCGCAGTATTGCTTAAACTCCCAATTAAAGCTTGCAATCTTTGATCAATTTTTTTGCTTTTTCCCTCAATTCAAGGGCAAATGAATCGCCCCTTTTCAGGCCGTCTTCCACCTTATCCAGCACATTAAAGTAGGTATTCCATACGACCCCATCCATTCTATACTTTTCCTGCAAAGGATTCGGCCTGGATAAAAAGTCCCTGATGATTTTATCCAAACGGGCTTGCCCCAATTTCAGCAAATCCAACCCCGCATCACAATTAGCTTTTCCGAAAAACGAAGCGGCTTTTAATGAAAGCCTTAGATAAACCACTGTAAAGGGTGTTTTCGATATAAAACAGCCTGTAAAAGGGTCTGCCCAGCGCTTTACCCTCTCACCTGACCAGGGTAATACACTTGCATAATATGAAAACAACAGGATACGTACATAATCACCAATCAACTTGGCAGTAGATGCACTTCTTATGGATTCACCAGCAAGGACTTCCTTATCATGACGCATAATGAGTCCGTCTTTATGGACATATCTCAAACTCGCTTCCGATTCCCGGAACAGAACAGATAGCAGGTAAGCCTGATCCTCTGCGCGACCTACAAAGCATGGTGTAAAAGGCCTGTGTTTCCTTAAGGCCTTTACAAGAATGCCACATGTGCCACCCGTCACATGGGCACGTTGGATGCACTGGGTACTTCCATTAAAGGAGGAATGTCCCCCGTACCGGGTCATCATCTCAGCCTCGGTTGAAATGGCCTGCGGAAGGGGGCTAAAAAAGATCCATTCATCATCTTTTATATCTTCACTGGGAAAACTCACATCCGGCGTAAAAAGAGAACTGGCTATATCGTTGTGGTTTACAAGGGCTCCGGCTATCATTCCCAAATCCACTATGTTTCCATCATCATCAATCCCTTCAGCACCCCAAAGGGGAGTTTTAAGATGCTCTAATGCTGAAAAACCACTCTCTTTAACCAGTTCCTTCTGTGGGAAAACCTGATCCAGGTCTATCTTAAATGTAGCACGTACTCGGTTATCCACAAGGACGTTCCAGAACGCAGATATGGACTTGAGAAAACTGTAGTGTCGCCCGTACTCTCCGTCCACTCCAATCACCTCATGTAATAGATCGGCATTCTCAAAGTCCAAATAGTGTCTGGCCGCCGGCAGCAGTATTTCATCGATTAGCCTGCATACATCGGCTTCGGTAAACGCGTAGACCCGAAGGTGTTGAAAACCCTCCCCTCCTTCAAACATATTTTCAAGACATTTCTTTGCGATATCCTGAAGCCCTAAATGTGTAACCGAAACCGAGAGGACACAATGAACTCTCGCATCATTTGCAATCACGCCTCGTCTCTTTTCAAATTCAATCGCCTCATCCAAGGCCTTTAGACCATACACGGCTTCACTATTTTTCCTGTCTGTCCCGATCTGAATCGGGTGATCATACCAATAAGTCTGGGGTTCTCCCCTGATTTCCTCCAGTTTATCTTTTAAAATCTTCGGAAGGGAAAGATCCACAATAACTTTTGAAGGGATGGCCGGGGAAGTGGTCAGCAAGATATTTGAGGTGAACAGTATTTCCCTTGCCGGATCCAAGATAGGAGCGGGATTCAAACGTGTAATTCGTATCCGCCTTTTTTCTCGAAGTAATGCGGTTTCGTGTTCCCTTTTCTCGAACAGAGAAACACCTTCAGGGAAAAAAACGCTCCAGAATGCGTTAATGCCTTGTTTATGGGCAAGATATTCCTGCGGATTTGTACACCAGCTATATAACTTATCAAAATTTTCCCGGAAGCTCTTATCTTCAAGATACTTTTCTCTTATCTCGGAATTTATAAGAGATATTCCTCGGCTGTAAAAGCCCGCTGCAGACTTCCAGGCCGGTTGTCTACCCAACTCCTTGATATAGTCCTCAGCCTTCGAATAAAAAGGGTGGGCCTTTCCGCACAAACAGATTAAAAAGGCCGCATTCAGATTCCTGAATGTGGCCTTGGGAGAAGTCTCCTGCGGTCTAAACTGATCACCAATTTCAAGACCTGTTAAGGCATCTTTTCCTCGTCTGTTACTGATAAGACGCTTGATTATGCATTCTATCTTTTCCTTCAAAACTGACACCAAGTACTCAGAGCGTCGCAAATGAGGTGACGGACACTAACTTTCAGTTAGAAAACGGGCTTGATTTCATATACCTTACGCACATTCTTGGACTATTCCAAGATCTGTTGTTTACCAAATAATAAACCTTATGGCAACAAAACAAGAAACCGCAGAGACACTTGACTTTATCAAATATTGATAATAGATTCCCACATATTTTGGACGAGGGGTACGCCGAAGTGAATTAACTAGTGACCACCCACAAACCGCAGGCGCGGTTTAAGGTATAGAATCTATGCATTTTTACTGGCGCATTATTGAGGAGCTAAAATTTTTGGGTGAAACCTGGGTTTTCAATAATCCGAATCTCTCCAGGTGTTATGGGCTCTGGATAAAGAGGAACGCCGATGTCATTGCCCTCAGCCTTCAGGGAACCTCACCCGACCAATCGATAAGATTCACCTCCAAGAACATTCCCCATTCACTCAACTGACTTGGCCCCAAGGCCGCTTCACTCTTCGTCTCAAAATCATGTACTATCTTCAGGCGTTCCTATTTGCCGGAAGAAACTGATTAAGAATGTTTAGCGGGTAGGCGAAGGTATGTGACTCTTTGAAAGGACGCATCTTCCGGATAAAATTACCTCTGCCCCGTGCCGCGGCCCGAGTCGTGGTCTGCGTTGTAACGGCCTAATGGTATCCACTACCTTCCGTTCCAGCAGATCGCAGGGAGGGCCGCTTAGCACCGCAGGAGTAAATGCGGACTGGAAAAGAGTGCCATGCCGAGCCTTGAACGCCTGTAGAACCCACTCAAAGGGCGGAGGGCACAAGGGACAGGAAGGTTAAAGCGGATGATCCGGATTTTAATTCAAGCCGGCTGAGGCCATAATATCAGGTACCAGCTCCTCCTTTCCAATGGCCATAATATGAACTCCGTCACACATCTTCTCATCCCTTACCCTCTTAATCATCCGACCTGCAATTTCTACGCCCTTTTCAATGGCTCTGCCTTTAGGTGCGGAGGCCATTTCATCGATCAGTTCTTGAGGTACATTGACACCCGCAACATTCTTATTCATGAAACGGGCCATGGGAGCGGATGTAAGTAAAATGATACCAGCCAGTATCTTTACCGGAAACTGTCTGGCATAGTCCATAAACTGTTTAAAGCTGTCCAGGTCATACACGGCCTGTGTCTGGATAAATTCCGCCCCTGCTTCTATCTTCTTTTCAAACTTTATTAGCTGGGGCTCAAGGGGATTGGCCTCCGGCGTGACAATGGCGCCGGCACAAAAGGATACACTTCCATCCACATCATTACCCCCCAGGTCCTTTCCTTTTTCCAACCTTCTGATCGCCGCCAGTAATTGACTGGAATCCAGATCAAAAACCCCTTTGGCCTCCTTATGATCACCGAGAATGACTGAATCACCCGTAAGGCAAAGGACATTGTTGATTCCCCTGCTAGCAGCAAAAAAAAGATCTGCCTGAAGGGCCATCCGGTTTCGATCTCTACAAGTCATTTGCAAAATGGGTTCCCCTCCCATTTCCTTGACGAGAAGTGCTCCACCCAGGGAGGGAAATCGCATGACCGAACTCTGATGATCCGTTACATTCATGGCATCCACTTTATCTTTCAAAAGCTCAATATGGTGTACCATCTTTTCTAGATTCGTACCCTTTGGAGGAGCAACCTCAGAGGTAATGACAAACTTACCTGAATTAAGGGCCTTTTTAAATAAGGAAATCATGTTCAAAATCTCCACTTATATTTAAGTATTCTGATATTCCAACTTCCACTTTCCCGGGCTCGGCTCTCCCTGATGATTTCTGGGTTTCTGAAGCTTTCTCATGGCATCCAATCGATTCAACTCCTTCAACCGGTTGTAGATCAAAGTCCAGGCACAGTCCTTTTCAGAATCTATCTCGCATTTACCATTACTGGTGCCTCCACAGGGGCCATTGACCAGTCCCTTATGGCACGAGGTTACAGGGCAGATACCTCCTGTCTCTCCTAAGATACATGTACCACACTGGGTACATATCTCATCAAACACACCCAGGCCGGTCTCTTTTCCTATAAACAGTGTGTCCAGTGCAGGCACGACCATTTTTTTCAACTGCCTTGCAATATTCTGAACACCAAAAGCGCATGTCATAACCAGCAGGACATCAGACTGTCCAATCTGCGCACCATATTCTGCAAGGGCCTCACTTGTTATATTGTCACAGGCCACCGGTAAAATCGTATCCCCCGTGATAAGCTTACCCTTATCGGCCAGTCTTTCCTTCATGGCCTTCACCTCGGGTTCTCCACCCGTCTGTGTCAGGGTGACACATGTTCCACACCCAATGATGAAAACCCGTACCAAACCGTCCAGCAATTGATCAAGTTCCTCTTCAGGTTTTTGCTGTGTAATGGATCTGATCATTTTTATCTCCTGTCCCTTTCCAAATCACATCTCAGGCACCTCATGGCTTCCTGGTAAGCTTCCTCTCCAGTGAAACCTTTTTCCACCTCCCGGAAATCTCTTACCCTTTCATCCGCCTTCTCAACCTGGACCTTGATCCTCGGCTTTTCCTCGGTTGTCTCTTCATCCAAGGCCAGACCGATATCCTCCCTCATAATCGTCTTTTCATCTATGATCTCCACCCTTCCCTTTTCTCCTCTAAGGTATTTATCGATGGCCAGGGCAGCCCTCCTTCCCGAGGCGATAGCGTTTATGACAATACTTGGGCCTGTAGTAAAATCGCCCCCGGCAAAAACACCGGGGATGTTTGTGGCAAGGCTGTTTTCATCCACCACAAGACTTCCCCACAGGGCCCTCTCTAACTGGCTGTCTTTTGATAAAAAAGAAATGTCAGGCGCCTGGCCTATTGAAATAATTATGGCCTCGGCCTCCACAACCTGGGTTATATCTTCATCAACACTTAAATGTGATTGACCATTTTCACCAAAAACGGTCATGCTTCGTACAAACTCAATGCCTTTGATCTTCCCGCCTTCATGAATAATCAGCTTGGGCGCCCACAAAGGGTTAATAACGATTCCTTCTTCAACGGCCTCTTCAATATCCTTTTCCCATGCAGGCATCTCCTCCTTGGTCCTGCGATAAAAAATTTGCACGTCATGGGCACCTAACCTTAGTGCAGTCCTGGCAACGTCAATAGCAACATTACCTCCCCCCAAGACCACTACTTTTCCCTTGAGCTTCAGTTCCTTGCCGATCCTCATATCAGTCAAAAATTGAAGGCCGTAATAGAGACCTGGCAAGCCCTCTTCTTCGCCCGGAATGCCGATCCTCTTGCTGGACTGTGCCCCCGCACCAATAAATACAGCGCGATAGCCTTCTTCTAAAAGGTCATTTACCGTATGTCCAGCATCAATAGGGGAGTTATAACGGATCTCCACTCCACAGCTTTTTATATGGGCGATCTCCTCCTCAATTACTTTGCGAGGGAGACGAAATTCGGGAATTGCAATCCCGAGCATCCCTCCTGCAATCGATTGGCTTTCAAAGACAGTAACAGGGTAGCCTGTTTTTGCCAAAAAGTAGGCACAGGTCAAACCCGCCGGCCCGGCACCTACTACGGCTACTTTCTGTTCTCTGTTTACGGGAAAAGGCTGTTTTGCCCTGCCGATATTTTCAAAATACCAGTCAGACGCAAATCGCTTGAGCGACCTGATGGCAACCGGTTCATCAAGTTCACCTCGCCTACATTTCAGTTCGCAAGGATGGATACAGATACGACCGCAGACAGCGGGAAAGGGGTTACGCTCCCGGATAATTTCCACTGCCTTTTCATACCTGCCGCTGGCAATGGCTGCTACATAATTGGGCACATCAATACCGGCCGGGCAGGCGTGCTGACAAGCCGAGATAACCATTGAATCGCAAGTGGCACCGGCACATCGGTGCTCCAGGATATGCTCCTCATATTCCTTCAGAAAATACTGTAGGGTTGAAAGTGCGGGCTTAGGGGCAGTCTGACCCAGCCCGCAAAGCGAGGTCTTCATTATGGTCTCACCTAATTCCTTGATGGTCTGAAGGTCTTCGATCCTGCCCTTTCCCTGAGTAACCCTGGTCAAGATTTCCAGCAACTGTGTCGTTCCTAAGCGACAGGGAGCGCATTTTCCACATGACTCCGACTGGGTAAAACTCAAGAAAAAGCGGGCAATTTCCACCATACAGTTATTCTCATCCATGACCACCATGCCTCCCGAACCCATGATGGCGCCTATTCTCTGGAGGGTATCGTAATCGACTGGAAGATTCAGATATTGGGCCGGCACACAACCACCCGAAGGCCCCCCCATCTGGACCGCCTTGAACCTTCTGCCCTTGGGGATACCACCGCCGATATCGAAAACCACCTCTTTGATGGCCACGCCCATTGGAACCTCTACCAGCCCCGTGTTGTTAACTTTGCCGGCAAGGGAAAAAATCTTGGTCCCTTTTGTATTCTCGGTACCTACCTGGGAATACCATTCCACGCCGTTTTTGATAATCAGTGGAACATTCGCCCAGGTCTCGACGTTATTTATATTTGTGGGTTTGCCGTCCAGTCCCTCCTGAGCCGGAAAGGGCGGCCTTGCCCTGGGCATGCCCCGTTTACCTTCGATAGAGGCCATCAATGCGGTCTCTTCCCCGCATACAAAGGCCCCCGCCCCCATCTTCAGATCAATGTCAAAATCCATGCCGGTTCCAAGGATATTCTCCCCCAAAAGACCCAGTTCCTTCATCTGTTCCAAAGCAATCGTAAGGTGTTCAACAGCAATTGGATATTCCTCCCGTACATAGATATAACCGTGTTCGGCTCCTATTGCATATGCGCCGATGAGCATTCCTTCAAGGACAGAGTGGGGATCACCTTCCAGTACGGCACGATCCATAAAGGCACCAGGATCACCCTCGTCCGCATTGCAGATGATATACTTGGGTCTACCCTGAGCCTGCCTGGCGAATTTCCATTTAGTTCCTGTAGAAAAACCAGCACCACCCCTGCCCCTCAACTTGGAGGCCGTAATCTCATGTATTATCTCCTCCGGTGTCCTCTTAGAAATGGCCTTTACAACGCCCTGATATCCACCAGCCGCGATATAATGCTCAATCCTTGCGGGATCTATTGTCCCGCAGTTGGCCAGAACCCTTCTTACCTGTTTCTTATAAAAAGGGATCTGATTGCGGTAAAAAACCGGCTTTCCCGTCTGAGGGTCGGTATAGGCCAGATGATCTATCAACCGATTTTGTTTCAGCGTAACAGCCACTATCTCCGGTGCATGGCCAGGACTGACCTCTTGGTATTGAATCCCCTGAGGTGCAATGGATATCACCGGTGCTTTTGCGCAAAGCCCATGACACCCCGTGGCACGCACTTCCACATGATCTAACAGTCCCTGTTTTTTGATTTCCTCGTCGAGAGCGCCCTTCACCTCAGCAGCACCATAAGCACGGCAGCCTGTCATGCATACGTATACTCGCGTTTTGTCTTCCTGTTCCCGGGCAAGAATTTTATTGCGATACCACTCTAATTCACCAATGGATGAAAGTCTTTCCATATTAATTCTTTTTATCCTTATCTCTCCCATACTGTTTAAGCACTGAAACGACCTTTGCAGGAGATAGTTTGCCGAAATAGGTCCTGTTCACCATCATTGCAGGGGCAAGAAAGCAGGCCCCGAGGCAGGCAACCGTTTCAAGGGTGAATTGATAATTAGGCGTGGTTTCACCTTCATCCAGCCCCAATTCCTTCTTCATCATCCTCAGGATGCTTCGCCCCCCCTTGACATGGCAGGCCGTGCCGCGACACATCCTGATAACATACTTGCCTTTCGGTTTTAGGGATAACCCTGCATAAAAAGAGATGACCCCCTGTACCTGGCTCGGAAATAGACTCAGGGCCTCGGAAATAGGCTCAATGGAATCCGGGGGTATATAACCGAAGGTCTCTTGGATATCCTGTAATAATGGGATCAAGGCCCAGATTTCACCGCGATGTTTTTGGATAATATCCTCCAGCAATCCCCAGTCTATATCTTTTGGTTGCACGACTCGGACTCCTTTTTGCTCTCAAAACGTTCACATATTTTTTCCCAACTTCTCAACCCTCACACGGCTCATATTCCACCCGTGCGAGTCCGCTTCACCTAATTGTGTCAATTCCATTAAATGCCTAACATCATTGTTATGAAAGGCAATGGGGACAAAAATGCAACCTGGTCTCAGGCCCTTGTTAAGAGTTACTTCTCTTTCTATTGATCCATGGGGGGAAGATATCCTCGCCTTGTCTCCCGCCTTTAGATTTAGTTTCATGCCATCCTCTGGAGATATCTCTACCTCTCCCTTTAGGCCAAAATCCTTGATTCGCTTTGAAAATCCCGTTCTGGTGCCGCTTCCCAAATGATATTTCAAAGAGCCCAAAATTGCTGAAAAGGGATATTCTTTATCAAAACGCTCGTCTTCTATAGAGGTCAGCATTGAAAAAGGGATCGACTCTCCCATACCGTCTTGATTAAAAAGCCTAAGATTGCTTGTCTCCCCAACCCAGGCTTCCTCTCTGCCCTTTCCCAGTTCCGAATATATGGGAATCTTGCGACCGATTTCCGCGCTTATCTTCTGTAATGAAAGATATTCCTCAGGGTAACCCATCTTCTTGGACAAAAGGCTTAGAATTTCCCAATCCGGTTTTGCCTCTCCCGGAGGGGAGACCACAGGCTCAAATGACTGTATTCTGCCCTCCATATTTGTGAAGCTTCCGCCCTTTTCACTAAAAGCGGACCCTGCCAAGACCACATGTGCCATACGGGTGGTTTCGGTTGTAAGGATATCCTGAACCACCAGTAGCTCCAGGTTATTCAAGGCATTCCGGATTCGTTCTGTTTGCGGGTTACTGCGAAGCGGGTTTTCGCCCATGACATAAAGTGCCTTGAGGTTGCCCTTCTCTGCTTCCTCGACCATGCGA
This sequence comes from uncultured Desulfobacteraceae bacterium, assembly GCA_964620335.1. Lineage (GTDB taxonomy): Bacteria > Desulfobacterota > DSM-4660 > Desulfatiglandales > Desulfatiglandaceae > JAFDHL01. Next base: position 7,534 of record CAZUHR010000014.1, on the reverse strand, counting down.
ATCAGATTGAGTCCCGGGTCCGGCGACAGTTTCACGTCCCAGATCTTCTCCCAGTTTTTACGGTCAACATCGTTATGATATGGCCGTCGGCCTGGAAGGAAATCCGCAACCGTCCCCATATCCAATGCCCCTACTTCATTGTTCTCCCTTGCAATGAAATAGAACCCTTTATTATCCCCGACCAGGCTCCCGGTCATCAGCGCGAGGTTTATCATGGCATCCATGGCTGAAGCCCCGTATTTCTGCTGCAAAATGCCGTGCCCGATCACAAAGGCAATCTTTTTGCCTCTCAATAAATCAGCGGCCCGTTCCATGGAAACCATATCCACGCCTGTCATACGACACGCCCTTTCCACATCAAAAACCGAAAGTCCGTCGCGATAATTGTCGAACCCTTGTGTGAACTTGTCTATGAAAGAAGAATCAACAGCATCTTTCTTCAATAAAAGGGCAGCAATACCGTTTATCAATTCAACATCGCTGTCGGGTGAAACAGCCAGCCAGAGGGAGGAGAAGGGCACCAGTCCCGTTTCTCTCGGATCTGCCACAATCAACGGGACTCCTTTTATTCGAGACGCCCGTTTAAGATAATATCCGACAACAGGTACTGTTTCAGTGGGATCGGCCCCTATTACAAAAATAATTTCGGCCTCTTCCAGGCCGGCCAATGGCTTAATACGGCCTCCACCATCCAGCCTCTCGCTAACAAGACTTATTACCTTTCTCCCTGACCCGTAACTGCCATTATCAATATTATTGGTTCCTAAAATAACACGCGCTATTTTCTGAAAAATATAGTTTTCCTCAACACTACATTTGGATGAACCAAGAAACGCCACGCTTTGAGGTCCGTATTTCTTTTTTGTGGAGATAAGACCTTGAGCAACAACATCAAGCGCCTCATCCCAGGTAGCTGGTAAAAGCTCTCCGTCACGGCGAATCAGCGGTGTGCTCAGTCTTTCAGAAACATTCAGGTAATCATGCGCAAAATGGCCCCTAACACACAGAGTAGAAAGATTTACCGTGTTTCCGTTATGCGAAGGATTTACTTCCACGATTTGGCCATATACCGATCCCATCACAAGCGAACAGCCCACACCACAAAACCCACAGATAGTTGATGATTTTTTCTGAGGAGAGCTTATATATACGGGATTTTTTACTGATAGGGCTCCTGTAGGGCACATGGACACACAGGTTCCACAGAAAGTGCAACTGGATTTTTCCAGGGGCATCTCATGCACTGCTGCAGGACGGGATTTAAATCCCCTGAGATTGTAATCAATGGCTCCGACTACGACCAGTTCATGATCGGCTCGAATACACTTTCCACAAAGAATACATTTGCTCAAATCCCTGATAATGAACGGATTTGCCTCCTCCAGACCGGTATAATGGGGCATGGGATAAAGATCTATTTGGCCGACACCCAGTTCAGCGGCAATCTGCCTCAACTCGCACCTGTTTCCCTGGCTACATACGACACAGGATTCCGGATGATTGGCGATCATCAGGCGTATAATATTTGTCCTGTGGGTTTTTACGGTAGGAGAGTCCGTCAGAATGGTCATATCGGGTGCAACCGGTGTGACACATGAGGCCATAAAACGTCCGGTTTTTTCATCTTCCACCAGGCAGAGACGACAGGCACCAACCGGTTCCAGGTGGGGATGATTGCACAGAGTGGGAATCTTGATGCCGTTTTCCAGGGCCGCATTTAAAATGCTGGTTCCGGAAGGACAACTGACATTCTTCCCGTTAATGGTCAGGGTAACTTCTTCCAAGTGTCCGGCTCCTTATTATCTCAGTTTGGCCGCATCAAGATAAAGTCTCAGCTTTTCCTCACTACCAATAGTGATAATATGAACACCCTGACAGAGGTCCTTTAGACCCTTTACGGTATCCGCAAAAAGCTCGATGCTTGCCTTTTGCTTGTCCGGGGCACTGGCCAGTTTCTTTATCATCCAGTCAGGGACCAAGCCCGACTTGAAATGGCGGTTTAGAAACTGTGCCATACCTGCCGTCCTGATAATCATCACCTCTGCGATGACAGGCACGCCAAAGGTATTTACTTGTTTTATGAATCTTTCAAACTTCGCTACGTCGAATACAGGTGTTGTCAAAAAATATCCGGTACCTATACTTGTCATGGCCTCCATTTCTTTCATTTCCAATTCCGGCACGTTTTTTCCCCACTTCGATTCAACACCGGACCCTAATGTGAATTCAGCCTTTGAAGGAAGTTCCTTTCCATCAACCGCGTGCCCTTCCCGCATATGTTCCAGGACCGAGGCCAATTTGCCTGAATCTACATGAAAAAACATCATTTCCTGAAGACTATCCCCGGTTATCCGATAATCTTCCGTAAACACAAGAAGATTCTCAACGCCTGTTTCATGGGCCAGCATAAGATCCTTTTGCAATTGTGGCCTGCTCTTATCCCGTGTCGTGGTCTGGTATATGGACTGAAACCGGTTTTTTCTAAGAAGATCGCACATTTTGATGCTATCCCCTACAATCCCCTCAACTTCCAGCTCGGGTACGGTAACGCCATCTACGCGTCCCCTCACCAGCTCCAAACGCTTGATGAGCTCCTGCGGGTCCTCATCAATTGGAGTCTGCACTTCAGAGGTGACAACAAATCTCCCCTTTTCCAGGGCATCTTTAAGTTTCATATGTGCCTCCTCAAAATTATTGAATATTGAAGATTGAGGATTGAAGATCGAAGGATCAAAGACCTCATAAAGAGCAGTCAATCTTCAATCGAAAAACAACAATCAACAATTTTCAGTTCAGTCCCAGCAACCGCGCAACCTCTTCCTTAAGTTGAGGCAGTGGAAGTGGTTTTGAAAAACAAATATCTGCACCATAATCTTTCATCTTTTTAAATTTTTCTTCATCAAGGTATGCTGACAGGACTATAATTTTTATATTCTTGGTATCCTCCCTGCTTTTGATCTTCTGGCATACCTCATAGCCTTTTATATCCGGCATCATGATATCCAGTATCAGTAAATGGGGTTTAAAGTGATTGACTTGTATCCCGGCCTCAAAGCCGTCCGAGGCTGAGATCACCTCATAGTCATATTCATCCTCTTCAAGGGCCTGGACAATAGTTTCAACGATAATTGGATCATCGTCCACCACGAGAATCCTTATGCGTTCCTCGGCTATTTCCTCTTTGGGAATCGGTATCCCCTGTTTTATCATAAAGCTCTCAAGGTCTGATTTTTTAATTCGGCGATGCCCCCCCACCGTCTTATAGGCTTCAATATGCCCGGATTCGATCCAATTGATGATAGTTTTCGGCGAAACATTACAGTACTTACTTGCCGTAAACACGGTCAATATATCGTCCATTATCCATGTCCCTCCATGTTGTTCTCAGCTGTTTTTGAAATTATAATTATTATAGTAATTATAGTTTGTCAACGGAAAAATGTCATTTTATGATAATAATTCAATATATCTGGCTGACAGCTACTTGCAAAACAATTGTGAATCAAGCTAATAAGTTGGTATTAAAGAGACTATTAGAATATGACGAGTCATAGTATAGCAAGGCGTTTACGCCGGTTTTTGAGAATAAATTCTTTCCGCATACTTTTTTGCCTATATTATAATAATTATAATAACTATAATTATCCCAATCAGCGACCACCAGTAGAACTGCTGGTATGGGGAAGGCCTCAAAAAATGCCACCAAACAACGGCCTGGTTTTCACCAGATGAAAATTCGAATATCGAAGCACTGATTTCGAAATTGCATTCTTGTTAAAATACTTGAAACGGTGGAACCGGTGGATTAATTAGGATTTACGAATTCCCTGCAACAAAACTTCTGCGAGGAGTTCGGCAGGCGGGGCTTTATTCCCTACTAAATTATATAATAGAAAATGCTGTTTTATAAGGGTATTACGGTATCTTCTTCAAGAATGGGTATAATTATCTTAAAGGTTGTTCCAGAATCCCATTCGCTTTCAACCTTGATGTCCCCTCCATGGTCCTTAATGAACCCATAGCAGACGGACAGGCCGAGGCCCGCATCTTTCACGCTGTCCTTAGTACTAAAAAACGTATCAAAAATCTTACTTAAGTTTTCTTTTCTTATGCCTATGCCAGTGTCTGAAATCTCAACCTGGACATTTTTCCCCTCGACCCCTGTTTTGACTGTTAATGTGCCCCCATCGGGCATGGCATCTCTTGCATTGGAGATCATATTCAAAAATACCTGCCGAAGCTGGTTCTTTGATGCATAAACCGTGCTCAAGCCTTCTGCAAAAGACGTTGATATACGGATGCTATGCTCGCGTAACTGCTTCTCATGCAATAGCAGGATTTCATCCAGGAGGTTGTTTATATCGGCTGGTTGCCTTTCTTCCTCTTCGGGCCTTGAAAAGGAAAGCATCTTCCGGAGCATTTCGGTAAGCCTTATCGTCTCGGAAAGTGCCATTTCCAATATTCTTCTTCTCTTGCTCTCCGGTGGGATCTCTGTTTTCATCAATTCCAATGTATTCATAATTCCATAAAGCGGATTATTCAGTTCGTGGGCAATCTGTGAAGTCAAACGCCCCATTGCCGCCAGCTTTTCAGACTGTAATAGCTGTTCTTGTGTTTGCCTGAGTTTTCGCTCCATTTCCAACCTTTCTTCAAGATCTACAAAAATTCCGACTGTAGCAACTTCCTTTCCCTTGGAATCGTAAATTATTGCTGCAGAAAGATCACCCTCTACAATTTTGCCATCCCGTCTCACATAGACCATAGGGTAGGATCTCAACTTGCCAACACCTCCATATTCAGGGCTCCGCATCATCTCCATGATCTCTTTGGCCACCCCCTCCGGGTAGACATTTGTGATGTTCATATGGCCTATTGTCTCTTCAGATTTATAACCCAGTGTCTCCTCAGAGGCCCTGTTCCATATGATAATGTTACCCTTCATGTCTGCTGCCATAATGGCGTTGGGTGAACTCTGAATAATCATATTAAGAAAATCATTGGCCTCCCTCAACTTCTTCTCCATCTGTTTTCTGTGCGATTCATCAACTATTAACCCCTCATACCCCAGGACATTTCCCTGTTGATCATATCGCACATGACTCGTCAGTAAGACAGGGATTGGGCTTCCGTCTTTGCGCTTGAAATCTACTTCATAGTCAATCACGTTGCCGTCGCGCTCGATCATATCCTGGAATTTTCGACGATCCTTAGGCCTCAGATAAATGTCCTTGGTGATATCCATCTTGAGGAATTCTTCCTTGCTTCTATAACCCAGCATATCCAGCGCAGCCTTGTTGGCGTCCAGGAACTTCCCCTCTTTGCTGCTGATATACGCTCCGCAACCCACATGCTCAAATAGTCTCCTGTACTCTTCTTCGGAAGCCTTGATCTTCTCTTCCCGTTTTTTTCTCTGAGTGATATCTCGACATATGCTCAGCTTCGAAACGGTCCCATCTGTATTTTCCAGGGGATGTTCAAGAAGATCATAGATCTTATCAACATTCGGCATATGGTGCTCCCAGTGCATTGTTTCCCCCTTAAACACCTCTTTTGCCCTGCACCAGGGACAGATATCATCAAATTTGTTTATTATCCGATAACATTTTTCTCCGATGCCCTCCCCGAAATCTTTAACCATGGCCTTATTCATGAACTCCAAAGTGTAATCGGCATCAATGATATAGATGCCGTCCTTTATGGCGTCGAGAACGGAAATCAGCCTCTGGCTTACCTTATCAACCATAATATGCCTCATTTAAATATAATATCCTATAATATCACTCTTTAAATTTTAAATTTATCACTAATTCCTTTAAAAAAAAAGCCGAATCATGATGCCCTTCTTTTTCTGGGGCATATGTTCTATTGTGATATTGACGTCATAGTCCTGTTTTGTTAGCCTTTGTGAACTCTTATACTTGACATATACTTTCAGGGCTTTTTTAGGCAGCGGGTAATCATATGGCCAGATCTTTGGGTATCTTTGTGAGCTCCGATCAACATCTCGACAAAATTCTCAGACTATGCGGGGCCGCCAAGAATAATGGGGTTAAGGTAACCCTATTTTTTACACATCTCGGGACGCTGTTAACCCAGGACCCCAGATTCACAGATCTTGAAGGCAAGGCCGAAATGGCCCTCTGCAAAGTATCACTTGAAAGCCATGGTATCAAAAATACCTTTATCCCCGGAATTGGTGAAAAAGATTATGCTACCCAGTCCAAGCATGCAGAAATCATTGAAGAATGTGACCGCTATATCGTGTTTTAGGAGAAGATCCGCGCCATGAAAAACATCAGAAATGTGGCCTTTCTAATACGGAAAAAAGAGGATCTTCTGGAAGGCTCCCGTTCCACACTCGGCCTGGCAGTTGAAAACTTTTATCTCCACATGTTTGTGCTGGACATCGAGGTCAAGATGACTGACAAGTTTAAGGAAAATCTCGAATGGCTGGGGGACATGGAGGCCAGATATTACTCCAATAACAGGGCAAACGCGGAGAAATACGGCTTCGAATATATGAACCTGGAAAAAATGGGAAAAAAACTGACAGAGATGGATCTCGTTATCCCATTTTAGGAGTTGACATGAAAACACTCCACATATTGAAGACTGAACCGGATAACAACACGAGGGCGCTTATTGACTCTATTTCACAAGGAGAAGAATCAACCATATTCAAAATGTATGACGAGAATGTGGACTATGAAAAACTGATAGAACTTATCTTTGAATACGATAATACCATATCATGGTGGTAGAGATGGGGTTTTATATATCACACATCCTTTTTAATTTTCTGAAATAACCGCTGTACAACACCTCTCACTTTTTCTTCATCGACTTCAGGGACCATTTTTGCAAGGGGCATGATTTCGTTTTCGTTCATTTTTGTGCTTTTTTCAATAGCAAATGTTTCGATTTCTTCCCCAGGGATACATGATCCACAAACAGTGATCGACCCCATAAAATCAGTATCTATAAAAAGCGGAACAAGGAATTTTAACATACCCGCTTCACATGCATCAATTACGGGTTTCCGGGTCGATCTGGCCTGTTTCGTCATAAACTGCTGTGTCTGGCCGCATATAAATGCCAGCGATTCGTTATTAGCGCGGATTTCTGAGCAAAGCGGGTTTCGTTCCCCACTGACTTGCAGTACGACACTCTTTTTGTCAACAAGAGCTGCCGGCATCCCTGACTCTTCACGGACATCGTCCAAAATCTTCTGCCATTCTTTTTCTGATTTTATATCATATACATTCATTTGAAATTATGCTCACTTTCATATTCTTCAATAGCCTCGGAAAAAGTTCTTAGGGGCCTTTGTATTTATCTCCCCATAATGCCATTCCACTACTCCATAATTATGGGAGGCGAATGTATGGGACTCTTGGAAAGGACGCATCTTTCGGATGAAAATCCCCCTGCCCTATACGCGGCCCGAGTCAACGTATTTCATCTCCAGGTTACTCACACGGCCGGAACTTTCTTATCTCTTAGACAAAAATCCCGCCTGATAATGGCGGGATTT
>CAZUHR010000013.1:0-22300 GCA_964620335.1 uncultured Desulfobacteraceae bacterium | reverse complement strand
TCTATGTACGCCTCATTCCTCGGGATTTCGGATGCCTTGTATCTGGAGATTTTCCCTCAGCCTCCAACAGAACCGGTTCTTCGACAGGCTCCTGGTAGTTTGTATTAAATAATGGGAGACCAAAAACCCTTGATCCTGGGCAAAAAGCCAAGGAACTATCAAATGCTTTTCCTCTTCTCAATGCTGACTGCCCCTGTACCGCTGTCGAATCTCCAGAACGCGTTTTCTTAACCGGGGGAGTTCCTTTTTTTGAGAATCATCCCAGCAGGGTAGCAAGGTATTGTTGTGGAATAGAGGTTCTGAAGCGAGATCGAATTTGGAGTGATTCATGGCCTTCTTCCATAGGAATGTGTGGGGTATGGGTGAGTACTCGGAAAGGAAAGGCATAGTACCTGTCCTTGCTACGAAGTTGATCGTATCGATCACGGATAAAACGGATTGACCGGGCAATCCAATGAGAATGTAAGCCCCGACCTGGGTACTGGTAAAACCCACTTTAAGCAGTAGGCGTGCGGCACGCTCGAAATCACCTTCAGCGATCTTATTATCCAGATCGCGGTGCATGGTGAAATTTGAAGTCTCCAGCCCGAGGCGTATGGTGCGGAAGCCGGTTCGGTGCATAAGCACAGCAATATCCGGTGTAATTTCTTTTGCATGCAGTGCGTTGGGAGTGTGAAACCTGAGATTCAGTTGAAGTCGCTCAAGACGTTCAAGAAGCAGCATAAAATGGTCATCAGAGTCAATCAGGAGAGCATCATCATAAAAAGAGAAGTCACGGATTCCAAAACCTTTGTGCCAGTAAAGGATTTCATCTAAGACTTCATCCGGCTCTCTTCGGGTGGATTGAGGGTTTAAAAAATAGCTTGCACAGTACCGGCAGCGGTAAGGACAACCTGTCGAGGTGAGAAGGCAGATATAGTCAATGCGGGTTAAGAGATCAAAGGCCGGGTATGGAGTATAGTCTGAGTCAGAAACAGGTACCGGAGCGGTGATCCCAAAGTCACTAAGAACCTGTAGGAGGGACTTAGGATCATTGCCTTTTACCACTCTGTCTGCCTCCAGATTTCTCAAGGCGTGGTCGTAACAAAGGCTGGCATAAATTCCTCCTAAGATGACCGGTACATCAGGATGTTTTTTTTTGGCCAGGCTGATTGCCTCACTGACTCCCGGGTACCAGTACGTCATGAGCGAGGTCACGAGAATCGCGGCTGGCCTGCGTATTTTGTTCAATTCTTCTTCAAATATTTTAAATGAAAGGCCATAACGACTGTAAGGTCTCGGAATATCCTTTAGGGGAGAGGGTTTTCGAATCTTCTTGCGCCAATATTTCCCGGTTCCGTATGAGCGCCTGGTGGGCGTTTTCATGGATGGATCGGCCTTCATTTTTGGATGATACACATCGAGGCAGTCTATCAAATGTATTTTGAAGCCGCAGCGCCTTAGGTAACCTGCAAGATAGAGGAGTCCGAGTGGCTTTGACCAGAGATCGTAGGCCGCAAAATCATAAATCCAGGGATTAATTAGGATAAGTGTAGGATTCATTTGACAGGGAAATCCTTAAAAGCTGGGAAGCTGTACGAATATTTATTACACTAATTGAACTGATGCCCAATAAGCAAACCGTCAGGGACCAGAGGTCAGCATGTGAGAGCTATTGTTCAGAGAGTAAAAGAGTCCAAAGTAGAAGTCAAGGGCAGGGCTGTCGGTGTCATTGGCCCAGGGGTACTGGTTTTTTTGGGTGTGGGAGAGGATGATTCAGAAAAGGACTGCGATTATCTAGCTAACAAGATCGCTCACCTAAGGATATTTGCGGATGAAAAGGATTTGATGAATCTTTCTTTAATAGATGCCGGCAAATCCGTGCTGGTTGTGTCTCAATTTACCCTCTGGGGCGACTGCCGGAAAGGGCGAAGGCCTTCTTTTGCCAAAGCCGCCCGACCAGAACGGGCAAAAGAGCTTTATGAGCATTTTGTGGGGCTCTTGAGAGCAAAAAGTATCCATGTTGAAACCGGCCAATTCCAGGAAATGATGGATGTCTATCTAATAAATGACGGTCCCGTGACATTGATGTTGGATAGCGCAAAAAGTTTTTAGAGGATATAATGTATGAAGAATATATTGCACTTACTTTATCAGCCGTATAAGTGGCTTTTTTTTGGACCTTATCTCGTGCTATCTACCCTTTTCTTTGGTTCCCTGACTGCTATTCTGGTTTATGTTACAAATCCCAGGATAGCAAGTTTGATTGGTGGTGTAATATGGGCAAGATTGATTGCCTATCTGACGCCCATATTCGTGAGAGTCGTTGGTAGGGAAAATATTGACAAAAAGCAGTCCTACGTTATTGTCTGTAATCATCAGAGCCATTATGATGTTATCGTTTTATACGGCTGGCTGGGTATAGATTTCAGATGGGTTATAAAGAGTGAATTGAGAAAAGTGCCGGGACTTGGAATCGGATGCGAAAAAATAGGGCATATATTCATTGACAGATCTAATACCAAAGCCGCCCTGGCTGCAATAAACGGCGCCAGGAACCAGATTGTTGACGGCACATCGGTGATGTTTTTTCCCGAAGGTTCTAGAAGCAGAGGTAATGAACTGGGAAGGTTTAAAAAAGGTGCATTCAAAATGGCTTTTGATATCAAGATCCCGGTTCTCCCAATTACCATTGTTGGCACAAAAAATATTTTACCACCCAAAACCGTTAGGCTTTTACCCGGCAAGGTTAAGATGATTATCCATCAACCTATAGATATCGCTAAATATAGCGATGCTGATATCAGAGAATTGATGGAAAAGGCGAGAGGGATAATCCTGAGGGGTCTTGAAAGTTCAGAAAGCGGTTAAGTAGTCATGAGCGCTTTCTACAAGATAAAACAAAACTTGTGTTTCAGTTCATGCTCAGTTCCTTTTCGAGGGTTCTAATCCTGTCTTTGACGTTTTTTTGCTCATCCGGATCGGAGATGCCGTTTTTCAGCCGTAGTTTTAGCCCGAGCAGTTCCATTGATTTTCTGTGATCTTGGCAGTTGACTTTCATTACAATTAACCCTTAAAATAAACATTTACATCACATTTTCCAGAACAAAGAAAAAATTCTGGCGCGTTCTCTATACAACAAAAAAAAATCACCTGTCCATATGAAAACGGATACATTCGGAGCCTAAACACTTTCCGAAATTTACCTTTGTCCTATAATAAGACAAGAAGATGATTCCTGTCACGAGGTTTTTGTCTGGAAAGTTTGACCTGAGAAGAGGCTCAGACACCTTTTCACCAAATATTTCGGGAGAAATATTTGGTGTCTTTCAAGTATCGCATGAATAAGGAGGCCGTATGAAAATTCTTCTAGTTTATCCAAAATACCCAGATACATTCTGGAGTTTTAGTTACGCCCTGAAATTTATTTCGAAAAAAGCAAGTCATCCTCCTCTGGGGTTATTGACCGTAGCAGCAATGCTTCCAAAAGAGTGGGACAAAAGGCTTGTGGATATGAATGTTACAACATTGCGGGACAAAGCACTTGAGTGGGCAGATTTTGCTTTTATTAGTGCTATGTCAGTCCAAAAGGAATCGGTAAAGGAAGTAATCAGCAGATGCAAAAAAATGGGTCTTAAAATTGTGGCCGGTGGTCCGCTCTTCACTACCAGATACGAGGAATTCGGTGATATAGATTATTTTGTACTTAATGAGGCGGAGATTACTCTGCCGATCTTTTTAGCGGATTTGGAAAATGGATGTGCAAAACATATATATACTTCTGAGAAAAGGCCGGATATACAAAAAACTCCTGTTCCGCTCTGGGAAATTATCAATATGAAGAAGTATGCATGTATGAATATGCAGTATTCCCGGGGCTGTCCTTTTGATTGTGAATTCTGTGATATATCGGTACTTTACGGGCACAAAGTGCGAACAAAGAGTAAAGACCAGATATTAGACGAATTGAAAGCCCTTTACTCCCAGGGTTGGAGAGGTGACGTATTCTTTGTAGACGATAATTTTATTGGAAATAGGAAAAAATTGAAAAGGAGTGTTTTGCCTTCAATGATTGAATGGATGGAAAGGAAAAGACATCCCTTCAATTACAATACAGAGGCATCCATAAATCTTTCTGACGATGTGGGACTTATGAAATTGATGGTTAAAGCCGGTTTTGATTCAGTGTTTGTAGGCATTGAGACACCAAACGAAGAAAGCCTGGCGGAATGCAATAAGGTACAGAACAAAAATCGTGATTTGGTGGCCTGCGTAAAAAAGATACAGAAATGTGGTTTGCAGGTGCAGGGAGGATTCATAGTAGGTTTTGATAATGATCCCCTTTCAATTTTCGAACGGCTCAGCGCATTTATTCAGGAAAGCGGAATTGTCACAGCCATGGTGGGCTTACTAAATGCTCCTCGCGGCACTAGACTCTACAAGCGTCTTGTAAAAGAGGGGAGGTTATTGAAGGACGTTACGGGCGACAATACGGACTTTTCAATCAACTTTGTTCCCAAAATGGACTACGAGGTACTCATCAACGGTTATAAAAGGATTATCAGCGGAATCTATTCGCCAAAACCATATTATGAAAGGGTTAGGAACTTTTTGAGAGAATATAAGCCATTGAAACAAAAGGCATTTCGATTTAATTTCAGATATTCTGGAGCATTTTTTAAATCCATATTATTTCTGGGAATAATAGGAAAAGAAAGGCTGCATTATTGGAAGCTCTTTTTCTGGACCGCGTTGAGGAGACCGCGACTTTTCCCACTGGCCATTACCCTTGCAATTTATGGTTCGCATTTCAGAAGGGTTTTCGAGAACTATTTATGACGGGCTCGTAAAAAGGCGCAAAGTGACTTTTATGAGGTTAGCGTTTGTAAGATACTGAAAAAGAGTTATTTTATCGAAATATTGCATAAAAGATTTATCTGCCGAATATGAGGTCAGCGATGAACGTATGGTCGCGTCTTAAGACTCGCCTTGAAAAAGGACTGGATTTCAAGGACCTGTCTGAAGAGAGAGGTGACAAAAGTTTTGTGGGAGAACATCATATTAATGGGCCTGAGGGGACAGGGCAAACAGGTTTTCAAATAGAAGACAGGCCGATAGAACCTGAAGGCAAAAAATTCAAGCGCCCGAGTATTTTCAAGTGGGTTCTTTTTCTCGTTTTCATTGCTTATGTATTGATTTCCTATTATCACGCTCCGATTTTAACCCGCCTTGGTAGATACCTGGTTGTTGAACACCCTATCACAAAGGCAGATCTAATAGTATGTTTGATGGGGAAACCCGTTGAGCGGGGCCTCGCGGCCGCGGATGTCTACAAGAAAGGCTTGGCATCGTACATTTTTGTGGGCCGGGAAAAGCTTCCTGATGGAAGCAGTGTTTTGGTGAAAAAAGGTGTACATTATCCTGAGGAAAGAGACCTTTTAATTATGATGCTGAAGGGTTTGGGGGTTCCTGGATCTGCATGTATCACAGGCGATAGCTTTATTGAAGGAACTATAGGGGAAGCCAAGGTTGCCAGAGAAATCGCCCGGAAGAGAGGTTTCCGCTCACTGATAATTGTTACGTCTCCTACTCATGCCAGGCGAGCCTGGTTGACTTACCGCAAGGTGTTCGAGAAAGACGGCACCAAAATTATGCTGATGCCCTCCCACTACTCCAATTTTAAGGCCGAGGACTGGTGGAAAACACCTGAATATGTTAAGGAAATGGTAATCGAGTACCAGAAGCTGCTCTATTACACTGTGAAGTATTTCTGATATTTGCAGATCCGGGGTATTTTTGGTGAAAAAAATGTCATTTGGTCTTCATGGTATAAAAGCCATCCCAGTCAGGCCCGGGAGGGTCGGCCTTTAGGTTTTTGCAACGTTCAATATAAACATTGGCGGCGAATATTTCATTATCCAGTTGCCAGACCCCTTTGAAAAGCTTTATAGCTTCATCCCATTCCTGCTTTTTGTATAATTGAAGTCCTCTATGAAAATAAAAGATGGCCTTGTCCCGAGTCTCGGGAACCCGTTTATGCGCATGTAACTGGTAGATCTTTACAGGCTGGGTTTTGCCTTTGACGCGAACGCTGTCTATCTCCATACATACGAATTCATCTTTTACTCTTTCGTAAGTAAACTCGCTTAAGAGTATATTTGTTTTGTAGTTTTTATTGGCACCTTCCAGGCGTGATCCGAGATTTACCGCATCTCCCATTACCGTGTAATCGAATCGCTGATCGGAGCCCATATTTCCCACCATCATCATACCCGTGTTTATACCGATGCCTATATCCATGGGCTTTTTTCCTTCCAGGATCCATTTTTCGTTTAACTTTTTGAGTGCGTTCATCATATCGAGGGCTGAATGGCAGGCCCTTGCCGGATGGTCGGGCTGATCAAGAGGAGCACCGTAAATTGCCATTATGGCATCCCCCATATATTTATCAAGTGTACCGTCGTGTTTAAACACGATATCCGTCATAACGGTCAGATACTCGTTTAGAAGATGGACAAGATCTTCTGGGGTAAGTCCCTCTGAGATGGTAGTGAAACCTCTGATATCCGAAAAAAGTACACTTAGGTCCTTTTTGTCACCACCCAGCTTCAATCGATCCGGATATTTAAGCATTTCATTGACCACCGAGCTGGATACGTAATAACTGAAAGCCCCTCTTATTTTTTTTCTTTCCCGCTCTTCAGTAATATAACGATAAACGGTCAATATGGTATAAATCAGCAAAAGCGCTAGGATGGGATAGACTATATTGATCCAGATGCTAAAACTGACAAAAAGCCATCGGGCAATTATGATATGCAAAATGAAAAGGCCAAGGGCAAAAAACATTCCCCTGATTGCGTTTAGGCGTGGAAGTATCAGACCGGTCAAGACGCCTAAGAAAATGACAACAAGAAGATCATAAATGGATGTCCATTTGGGCTTGTTTAAGAATCTCTGCTTGAGAATATTGTCTACAACTGTGGCGTGGATTTCTAATCCCGGGTAATTGGTGCTAAAAGGTGTGATTCTCAAATCATAGAGCCCTACGGCCGTGGCGCCTACAAGAACGATTTTGTCCTTAAAGGTTCCCATGTCAAGTTTCCCCTTTAAGATATCGGTGATAGAGTAATGGGGAAAGGTCTTGGGAGGACCAAGGTAGTTGAGGAGCATTTGACCGGTTTCATCAGTGGGAAGAAATCGATCTCCCATATTTATGCCTTCTATTCCGTAGCTGGCAACCTTGACAATTAACCTTGGCCGACCAAGGTAGTTCCAGGCGCACTGCAGGGAAAGGGGGGGAAAGATATCTTCTCCGGCCTGGATGATGAGCGGCATCCATCTCACAACCCCGTCCCTGTCTGGCAGCATATTAAAAAAGCCTGAGTAATCTGTTTGGTTGGTAAGTATTTCAAGATTTCCTTCGGGTGCGTAGGCCCTAATGAAAGGAGACTTTTGAGCCTCCTTGTTTTGGTAGATGGTCAAGGGGTATTTGGAAGCTCCGATTCTTTTGATCTGTTTGTCTATTTCTTTATTGCCAATACTGTAATCCAATTCTTTTTCACTTACGTGAAAGAAATATCCAAGCACTACCACGGCGTTCGAATTTTTGATGGCATTTGCAAGGGCTAAATCATTGTCAGCTTCTATTTTACTGTATTTTATGAAATCATCCAGGCCCCTGTTTTTTATGTTCAGGGCTTCGATTTCCTGATCCAGCTGGTTGATAAACTTGAGATAGGAGTTTTCATCCGGTTCCAAAAAGCCGATAT
This sequence comes from uncultured Desulfobacteraceae bacterium, assembly GCA_964620335.1. Lineage (GTDB taxonomy): Bacteria > Desulfobacterota > DSM-4660 > Desulfatiglandales > Desulfatiglandaceae > JAFDHL01. Next base: position 14,549 of record CAZUHR010000013.1, on the reverse strand, counting down.
CAAAACCAATAACTCTGGCTCCATCCTTGGAAAGCATATTGATAAGAGCCGCGATCTTGGATCTAGGCCAGGGCCAGCGGCCTTCTTTGTCAAGACTTTTTTCATCGATCACAGCCATAACGACCTCTGGAGACCCTTTCAAATGACCCCGTGATATAAAGCGGAGATCGTAGGTCTTTAACTCAATCATGTCTAGGAAGGGCACCCCGATCAAGAATAGAATTACAACCAAAAGAGTGGTACAGAATGTAAGGGAAATGGGATTTACAGAGAATAAGGACTTAATAATGTTTTTCATTTTCGCTTTTCCTGGGCGACAAGAGGGATGGTTTAAAAGTGAGCAGAGAGACTGTTTCGCTTAGCCGGTCTGCGGTCCTATTTTTTTTGCTAACGGTTGAGCCAGGTGCTGGGAAATTGGGCATCTCGTTCCGGTTATTCATGGTTTTGCTGGATGATAAGGATAAATATTTTTTGAGTTTTTTTGAGCAATTATAGATTTATAAGAGAAGGCCAGGTCAAAGTCAAGCAGGCGCAAGGCAAATTTTGATATTTTGGTTGACAGCTATTGGGCGCCTTGTTAGCCTTTTTCGAGATAAGCATGTGTATGAATGTCGTATTTGGTTAGAACGTACAAACGGGTGATGTTTTATTGTCTGATATATTAGAGGGTCTCTTGAATAATTCATTGCATACCTTCTGGCATTTTATGAATGATACATATACTTGTTATAGCCGGATCTGATTCCTTTGGCGGCGCCGGAGTCCAGGCAGATGTGAAGACCAGCGCAAGGCTTGGAGCCCATGCCACGACTGCCGTTACTGCCGTTACCGCCCAAAATTCCCTTGGCATTACCGCGGTCCATAAAGTTCCGGTTAGCTTTATCTCCAAACAGGTTGAGACTATCATAGAAGATTTGATGCCCTATGCCGTAAAGATAGGCATGTTATTTACTGCGGCAGCAGTCAGGGAAGTGGCAAGGCTTATAAAGAAGCACAACCTTAAACGTGTTGTAGTGGATCCTGTTTTTAGGGCCTCCACAGGGATGGAATTGCTTGAACCGGGGGCAATTTCCGTTATGAAGGATGTCCTATTTCCTCTTACCGGTGTGGTAACCCCGAACCTGGATGAGGCGGGGATCCTTGCAGGCAAAAAGGTTAAGGGCATGGAGGAGATTGTAAAGGCTGCAAAGATCATAAAGCAGCTTGGTCCTGATGTTGTGATTACAGGAGGTCATTTTGAGGATAGATGTGTCGATCTGGTTTTTGACGGGAAGGACATTCATCAGTTTTGGGGATCCAAGATTTATACAGAACACACACATGGGAGCGGGTGTGTTTTTTCCACCGCCTTAGCGGTGTTCCTGGGTGAAGGAAAAAGTCTTGTCAAGGCCACGGAAATGGCCCATGATTTTACAAGAAATGCTATAATAAAAGGGTATGAATGCGGGCGAGGCGCGGGACCGGTTAAACCCTAATTAATCCACCGGTTTTATTGAAGGTCGCTGATTTATTTAAGTTATTTCTGGGAGGCAACACTAGAGATTAAGTCGTTTTGTAGAGGGGATTTATAATATGACGCAGTTAGAGAAGGCAAGATCCGGTACCGTCACACCGGAGATGGCAACAGTGGCGGAAAAAGAGCAGGTAGACGTTGGCTGGCTCATGAATCAGATTGCAAAAGGGAGGGTCGTGATTCCGGCCAACCGGAGGCATGAGCGGCTCGTGCCCTGTGGTATTGGAGAGGGTCTTTTCATAAAGGTGAATTCAAATATCGGCACATCCTCTGACAGGGCTATAATTGATGAGGAAATGGAAAAACTGAGGGTTTCCGTGGAGGCAGGGGCAGACACCGTGATGGACCTGTCGACTGGAGGAGATATAGATGTATGCAGAAAGAGTATCCTTAAGGAATCAATTATTCCGGTCGGCACGGTTCCGATTTATCAGGCGGTTGTGGAGACGGTTGAGGAAAAGGGGGGATTGATCCATTTAACTGTTGACAAAATTTTTGACGTGATCGAGAAGCAGGCGGAAGATGGCGTTGATTTCATAACGGTTCACTGTGGCCTAACCAGGGATGGCCTCGAGATGTTAAAAAAGCAGGGCAGAATTACAGACATAGTGAGCCGGGGTGGAGCCTTTTTAACCACCTGGATGCTGTATCATGACAAGGAAAATCCGCTTTTTGAAAATTATGATAGGCTTTTATCCATAGCGAAAAAATATGATGTGACCCTCAGCCTGGGAGACGGGCTAAGACCCGGATGCCTGGCTGATGCCACTGATAGGGCCCAGGTCCATGAGTTGATGACTCTTGGACATCTGACCCAGCTGGCCTGGGAAAAAGATGTTCAGGTCATGATAGAGGGGCCCGGGCACGTCCCTCTGGATCAGATCGAGACCAACATTATACTCCAGAAAAAGCTTTGCCATCATGCCCCTTTTTATGTTTTAGGTCCCCTGGTTACAGATATTGCAGCCGGCTATGACCATGTGGCATGTGCAATCGGAGGGGCCCTTGCCGGGGCGGCCGGGGCAGACTTTTTGTGCTATGTGACCCCTGCCGAGCATCTCTGTCTGCCTAATGCGGATGATGTGCGAGAGGGTGTCGTTGTCACCAAGATCGCCGCCCATGCGGCGGATATCGCCAGAGGAAACAAGCTGGCCATAGAGAGAGACAGGCAGATGTCGCAGGCACGGAAGAACCTGGACTGGGACACTCAGATGAAACTGGCGATTGATCCTGAAAAGGCGAGAAGGTACAGGAACCAGAACCCTCCTGCTGAGAATGATGTCTGTACCATGTGCGGCAAGTATTGTGCCATCAAACAGGTCCGGGAATATTTTCGAAGTTAAGCCGGAATTCATAAGATAGCCATCCTGTGAAACCACAATTTCAGTATGCAGGATTAAAATTTACTGGGGAATAGAGCGGCCTCCCTTAGGGGGGAGTTATATTGGCGGGCTATGCCGGTCAAAAGGCTCGGCATGGCACTCTTCTGTAAGACGCATCTGCTCTTGAGTTGCCAAGCGGCCCTCGCTTAGGTCTGCTGGAAACGAAGGAGATGGATTCCATTGTCTCGTCGCCGTGCAGACCACGAGTCGGGCCGCGGCACAATGCGGAGTAGATTTGATCCGAAAGATGCATTTTTTCGAAGAGCCCCATGCCTTCGCCTTGATACTTGTAAAACAGGGACATGGGGGTCTCTTTTCAAAAGCGGCATAGGCCGACCTTTTATGGAACGTTAGTGAGGCCAGGAATTTGATGGGTGAACAGCCCCAGAAGGGACTCTTTGTCGTGGCGTTAGGCTTTAATATCTGCTCCGGGCCGTCTATTTGCGGGAATGGGGGCGTCCGACTCTTATGGTAGAAGTTTGAATGCGATTTTTGAAAAGATATCGCCATGGCCCGCCCTTAGGGTGGGGATTCTTTACTTGCCCAAACAGAACTGGCTGAAGATACTATCCAGGATTTCCTCGCTGGTAGTCTCGCCGATGATCTCGCCTAGGGCGTCCAGCCCGCTTTTCAGTTCCAGGGCGACTATTTCCATGGGCACATTCTTTTCTGAATTGCGTGCGGCGCTTTTGAAAAAGCGAGCTGCATCCAGCAATGCTTGCCTGTGTCTCAGGTTGGAAGTCGCGTGAGAGGATGTCATGTCCACGTGACCTGCAAGCAAACAACCCACTATGGCTCTCCTGAGATCATCAAGTCCCTCACCTGTTAGAGCTGATATGCTGGCGACGGGAAAGCCAGCCAATTCCTTGTGTTCCACGTCATGAGACAGCATAGACGGCAAATCAATCTTATTGATCACGATAAGGGCCTTTTTTCCACTACACTGATTGATTATTTTCAGGTCATCATCATTCAAAGGACGACTCTGGTCAATGACTACCAGCAAGAAATCAGCTTCATTCAGTTTCTGCTCGGTCAGACCGACTCCGATCCTTTCCACCTCATCTTTTACCTCCCTGAATCCGGCTGTGTCCATAAGACTTAGTGGTAGGCCATCTATGGTGATGGTGCATTCTATGAAATCCCTCGTTGTTCCTGGTATTGGTGTTACAATGGCACGCTGTTCATTCAAGAGGCGGTTGAGGAGGCTGGATTTACCTGCATTGACACGCCCCACAATGACTGTATTGATGCCGTCCACCCAGATCCTTTTTCTGGAATGGGTTTCAATCATGGCCTTGACGTGTCTTACAAGCTCTTCCTCAATCCTATCAGCGGCCTCTCCCCTGGACATGATACTGGCCTCCTCTTCGGGGAAATCAATTGCCACTTCACAATGTGCCAGGATGTCAGTTGCTTTTTGGCGCAAAACTTGTATTTCTTTTCTGAATGAACCCTGGATCTGTTGCGAGGACAGGGCCAGACCTCTTTCTGACTTGCAATTTATGAGGTCTACTACAGCTTCAGCCTGGGTGAGATCTATTCTGCCATTTAAAAATGCCCTTAGCGTGAATTCTCCGGGCTTGGCCAGTCTGGCTCCCTGGTTCAGGACTATCTGAAGGATTCGGGAAAGGAGGAGGAAGCCGCTGTGGGAATTGATTTCTACGATGTCTTCTCTGGTATAGGAGCGCGGCCCCTTCATAAAAGAGATCAGGACTTCATCGATGGTGGTTTCGAGGAAGGGATCATATAGTTGGCCCAGATATAGGCGATGGCTTTCAAGATTTTGCGTTGGGTTGTGGGGCCTGAAAATCTTATTTGCAATTTCGTAAGCGCGAGGTCCGCTGATGCGTATAATACCTATTCCGGCCTGGCCAGTGGGGGTGGCAATGGCCGTGATAGTATCACTGTCACTTTTTCGTTGTCCGTCGTTCGATATCTGTTGCATCAGGTTGAACGTAGTGGACCTTATGTTGTTTTTTTTAGAAGCCGCAACTCCTAAAACGCCGCGCTTGCGTCCCGACTTCCGCGTAAAAGAATTATCTTTTGGGAATGATAAGGACCTTTTTCAAAATGCCTTCTCCCCGGCTTTTTGTGTCCAGCCCCTTATCGTCCCTGAGAGTAAGATGCACTATCCTCCTGTCATGAGGATTTAGAATATTTGTGGCTACAGATTTTCTGGTTTTTTTCGCTCTGTCGCCCATCCTCAGGGCCATCTCGATTAAGGAATCCCTCCTTCTCTCACGATAATTCTCTGAATCAATAACTACTTGGGCCCTTTTTTCCAGGGTTTTGTTCACAATTTTATTGACGATGAACTGCAGGGCATCAAGGGTTCTGCCTTTACGTCCGATTAGAAGCCCCGATGTATCACCTTTAATATTCAGGGAAATTGTGCCATCTATTTGTTCTGCATTGACCGTTGTTCCTTCTACAGGGATAAGTGCCAGGATATTTTCCAGTGCCGCCTTGGCAACTGCTAAACCATTTATATTGTCAGGGGTTTCGCCTGATCCTTTTGCAGTCGAAACTATGATTTTGGCCTTTCTGCCGCCCACTAAACCGAAAATGCCTGCTGATCCAGGTTCAACAATTTCAATATCCACTTCGTCCTTTTTGAGATTCAATTGCCGACAGGCATTTTCAATGGCTTCCTCGGTTGTTTTTCCTTCGAATTCAAAAGTATCCATGACTGTCCTCCGATTATTATGCCGGCTTTTTGTTGATACGGTACTGCTGACCTATGGAAAGGATGTTATTGACTAACCAGTAAAGGACCAGGCCTGAAGGGAAGTTGATAAACATGAATGTGAAGATGATTGGTAGAAACATCATGATTTTGGCCTGTGTCGGATCCCCGGGCGTAGGAGTCATTTTTTGCTGCACAAACATCGACACACCCATCAATAGTGTTAGTACGGGTATTCCGTAGGGAGGTGACATCATGGGGATCTTAAAGGGGAAGTTAAACAGCCGATCGGGTGCGGAAAGGTCTGTTATCCATAGCATAAAAGGTGCGTGCCTTAGTTCGATGGAATTTCCCAAGAGCCTGAAAAGCGCAAAAAAAACAGGGATCTGAATAATCATAGGCAGGCAACCGCCCATGGGGTTCACCTTGTACGTCTTGTATAGCGCCATCATTTCTTTGTTCAGTTTTTCTTTGTTATCCTTGTATTTCTCTTTGATTTTGGCCATTCGTGGTTGAAGTTTTTGCATTTCCTTCATTGACTTATAACTTTTGTGGGTAAGAGGCCAGAAGAGGATTTTGATTAGGATTGTGAGAATAATGATAGATACACCGTAATTATTTATGTACTGGTTGAAAAATCGTAAAAGGTATAGAAGGGGCTTGGCTATAATGTCCGTCCAGCCGAAGTTGACAGCCCGGTCGAGTTTTTTCTCAAGCTGTTTCAGAATTCCCAGATCACGGGGACCGAGGTACAGAGTGTATTGCGAGGAAACCTGTGAGGAAGGTTCAATTGAAATTGGTGGGAGTAAAAATGTCCCCTCTAATAATCCGGATGGCAACAGACGCGCCTTGAAAGTCCCCTTTGAAGGATTATCAGGAATCACGGCCGAAATGAAAAAGGCGTCCTCATAGCCAACCCAATCGATCTGGCCTGTATGGAGCTTCTCTTCGGATGCCTTCTTGATCTTGATCTCCTCCAGTTTGTCATCCAAGAGGATTGCAAAGCCAACATAAGAATAGTAGCTATGTTTTCCCTTGGGCGGCAAGGCCTTTATATCTGTCCGAAAGTTCCCTTTGACAGGTTTTTCTGATTGATTAACCACATTAATAGCAAGGTCAATCCTGTATTTATCGGGAAAAAAGCGAAAGGTCTGAAGAGTCGAGAGGCCGTTTGGGGTGGTTGAGCGAAAAACAAGGTCCTTAGGTGATGATTCGGGTCCGATTTGAATATTTTGGCTATCCACTTCGTAGGCAATTTTCTTGTTTTGAGTAGCGGACTGGTTATCGAAACCTACAAACAAAAAGTCGCCCACTTCTTTTTCAATATTGACGAGCTCTATCATGGAAGAGTCCGGGTAAATTGACTGGCGATATTTTTTTAATTTGAAGCTTATTATGGCAGGACCCATATTGCTAAAGACAGCCCTATATAAAGGCGTGTCAATTTCAATTTTTTTCCCGACCACAACAGGTACTGCTGCGACTCTCTCTGCTTTCAGTGGCACTTGTGGGGGCGGGGAATGGGTCAATATCGGAGCCTTCGAGGTCTCTTTGATCTTTTCTGGCACTTCTTTTTTAAATCCCTCGTCCTTTTTAGGCGCCTGATCCTGTTTTGGGGCAAAAAAATAGGACCATGCAATAAGGATTATGAAGGATAAAACAAAAGCTAGTACCGTTCTTTTTTCCATATATTTTACCCGATTTTATAAATACCGTTGCTCAATTTTCTCTGCATGGCGTATAGCCTGGGGCTTTCCAAAGCATTATTAAGTTGTGCACTTTTCCTTTTGCGCTCTGTTTTTTCATTTACAGAAGGGGGTCATATCCGCCCGGATGAAAGGGATGGCACTTTGAAAGCCTGACCAGAGAAAGAAACCCTCCCTTTATGATCCCGTATTTTTTAATGGCATGGCGGGCGTAGGTTGAGCATGTGGGATAGAAACGACAGGAAGGGGGCCAGAATGGTGAAATGAATTGTTGATATATATCTATCAAAAAGATGGGTATATATCTAAATCTATTAAACAAGCTTTTTATTAATGAGGATTTCTCCGAGTTCGTTCTTGATTTTCCGGAGGTCCAAATAGCTGGCATCCTTTTTCGCTGTGATAACAATATCGTATCCCAGGGGGAAATAGGTGTCATTGAGCCTGAAAAATTCTCTGATTAGACGTTTGACCCTATTTCTTTTGACCGCGTTACCTGTCTTTCTGCTAACGGTGAGCCCCAATCTCGTAATACCCAGCCCATTTTCCTTGAGAATCACAATAAAATGTTTTGTATGGTGGCGCTGGCCAGACCGATTTAGATTGACAAACTCAGATTGATTCAATATCCTTTTTTTTTTGAAAATGAGAAAGGTCCCATTGAATTATCGGTCGGATTTGCGGAAATTATTTATGCAGATAATCGTTTCCGTCCCTTGGCCCTTCTTCGCTTTAAGACATTTATGCCACCTTTGGTTCGCATTCTGACCCTGAAACCGTGGGTTCGTGCCCTTTTTATATTGCTGGGTTGAAAAGTCCTTTTCATAGTATATATAGAGTAAAATGGTATAACTGGATTTCTGTATTTGAATACAACAAACTTTAAATAAAACACGAGAAAAACACTTTGTCAAGATAAATCAATATTGTCGTTCTGTTTCGTGTTTTGTTGGTCGAACGAATATGATGAATTCGTAAAAATTCAGCGATTAGACGGCAAAGTAAAAAGTTTCAAATGCAAGGCTTGCGAATTTTGAGGAGTGAGGCGTACTTACAGTACGCTGGAACGACGAAAGATGAAGCGTAACGCAGCAGTTGGATTTTTTACGAAGCCGTCAAATATAGCTTAATGAACTTATGAGACTGTTGTAGGTAGAAAGGAGATAACAATGCTTTTTGATCCCATATTGGGTCTATTCTCCAATGATTTGGCCATTGACCTTGGAACTGCCAATACCCTTGTCTATATGAAGGGGAAAGGTATTGTTTTGAGTGAACCTTCCGTGGTGGCCGTAAGAAGTGACGGGAAGGGTGGCAGCAAAGTGATCGCGGTGGGCGGAGAAGCAAAAATGATGCTTGGCAGAACCCCTGGCAACATTGTAGCTATACGTCCGATGAAGGATGGGGTAATCGCGGATTTTGAAATTACAGAATCGATGCTCCGCTATTTCATACGTAAAGTACATAACCGAAGGACACTTGTAAGACCACGAATCATTGTAGCTGTGCCCAGCGGTATTACGCAGGTGGAAAAAAGGGCTGTCCGTGAATCAGCCGAGTCTGCTGGGGCAAGAGAGGTATTCCTTATAGAGGAACCTATGGCGGCTGCCATAGGTGCCGGACTACCTATTACTGAACCGACGAGTAACATGGTAGTTGATATCGGAGGCGGAACAACTGAAGTAGCGGTTATTTCCCTTGCCGGCATTGTATATAGCAAGTCTGTAAGGGTAGGCGGAGACAAGATGGATGAAGCGATCCTGCAGCACCTCAAGAGAAAATATAATCTCTTAATAGGGATCAGGACAGCAGAAATTATAAAGACAACGATCGGGAACGCTTATCCCGGCGAAAAGACCGAAACTCTTGAAGTGAAGGGCCGGGATTTGGTAACCGGCATACCAAAGATCCTGACCATAGACTCGGAAGAGATAAGGAAGGCCATTTCAGAACAGGTGGAGACAATTGTTGAGACCGTGCGCATTGCACTTGAGCAGACGCCCCCGGAATTGGCAGCTGATATTGTAGACAGGGGCATTGTATTAACTGGGGGTGGATCGCTGCTTAAGAATTTGGATATTTTATTAAGAGAAGAAACAAGGCTTCCTATAACAATAACTGAAGAGCCTCTCTCCACTGTGGCTCTTGGTTCTGGAAAGGCCCTTGATAACATCTCAATTCTTCGAGAGGTCGCAATAAAGTAGCTAAGTTCGGAATTATTCCTTCACTTCTCTTTGAACCGAGTACCCAAATATTTTAATCTGCAGGCCTTGCGTTCTGGTAGCTGGCCTTAGGAGTAATTGCAGAACATAATGGAGCGAAGTACAGTCATTGAAAGGTGTAACAGGCTTCCGTAAAATCTGGTTATGGGCTTTATTCATTTGCATTACACTATTCTTGCTTTCCTCAAATTCCGGGTCGAGATCGACCTGGAATCCTGCTGAGCAGTTGATTATAGAGATCACCTCTCCTTTTCAGAGATTTATCCAACAGACCGTCAACATTACAAAAGGATTCTGGTTGAGCTATTTCAATTTGGTCGATGTCCGTAACGAAAACTGGCGGTTGGAAAAAGAAATTGATGCGTTGAGGATGGAGAATAGCCGTTACCGTGAATTGCTTGCAAGCCAAGAAAGAATTCAGGAGCTTCTTAAATTCAAACATTCAATCAGCCTACCCGTTATTGCTGCTCAGGTGATAGGGTTGGATCCTACCGGGTGGTTCAAGTCAATAATTATTGATAAGGGGAAGCGGGTTGGTTTAAGGCCAAATTTGGCAGTAGTGAATGCCAGTGGTGTGGTGGGAAGGATTGTCTCAGTCTCACCAAATTATGCCAAGGCCCTATTGGTTATTGATCAAAACAGTGCGGTTGACTGCCTTGTACAACGCTCTCGCGCAAGGGGGATAGTAAAAGGATTGTCTACAGAGATATGTAAACTGGATTACGTAGTGAAATCAAGCGATGTTGTGGCGGGGGATCTGATTATCACATCCGGCCTTGGAGGTGTTTTTCCCAAAGGAATATCGGTGGGCCGGGTTTCCAATATTAAAGGAATTTATGGTGGGCTTTTTAAAGATATAGAGATCAGGCCGGCTGTTGACTTTTCAAAATTGGAAGAAGTCCTTGTGATTCTAAAGGATTAGGAGAACAGGCCATCGAAAGATCGAAAAATAGAGAAGCTGCTTTTTATTTCTTTTCATGGTTTTTGGGGCTGTTTTTCGCTCTAACCAAGGGGAAGTTGATGAACCTAGCAGGTGTGGATGTTTTTGATCTGGATCTGTTTGCCGTCATAATCGCATATCTTTTCCTGTTTTATGGTAAGGCTCCCGCAGCTACTTTCGCATTTGGTCAGGGTCTGTTGATAGATCTTCTTTCAGGTGGTATACATGGACTTTATACCTTTATTTATTTGAGTATTTTTGGATGTATTTACCTGGGTTCAAGGCTATTTAATCTTGAATATCCAAAAGTGCAGGTACTCCTCATCTCATCAGTGGTTTTATTAAAGAAGATCCTTCTGCTATTAGTACTTAGCACTTTTTCCCAAGAGGTTTTTTTCCCGAGGTCTTTCCTTTTGGTATCTTTGGCTTCAGCGATAAGTACAGGCATTATCGCGCCTATTGTCTTTTATCTGTTTAATCGTCTGCGAAGCCTTTTTTTGAGGGGAGCCGGAAAACCCAAGGCCGAGCAACTGTGAGTATTCACTGGTCAGTGCCATACCAGACTTCAATCCTGGGTTAGAAGCGGCAAAAAGAGGGATAGCAAGTTGAAAAGATCAGACTTTGATCCTAATTCCATAGAAATTCTTAATAAGCAGCTCAAAAAGACTACACTGTTAATCCTGGTGGTTTTCGGTGTTTTGATTCTGAGGCTATGGTTCCTTCAGATTGTAAACGGGTCCACATACAGGACCAAATCTGAGAGTAATCGGATTAATCTTAGGGCTATTCCACCGTTCAGGGGAATGATTTTTGATCGGAATGGCGAGATGCTAGTGGGGAATCGACCATCTTATGATCTTTATGTGATTCCAGAAGGAGTTCAACATCAAAAGCGTCTTTCAGGTAGTTTGAAACGGTTGATAGGCCTTGAGCCGCAAGTGATTGAGCAAAAACTTGATGGGGCATCCCGCAGATACCCTTTTCGGCCGATTTGCCTTAAAAGGGATATTTCCCGAAACGAATTAGCTGTGATCGAGACCCACCGGTTTAATCTGCCGGGCATTATGATCAAAATCAAACCGCAACGACATTATATTCAGAGCAATCTGGCCGCTCATCTCCTTGGATACTTAGGAGAAATCGATGAAGACCAGTTAAAAAGCGGACGATACCCTGGTAGTAAACCGGGGGACCTGATTGGAAAAACCGGTGTGGAGTTGAAATGGCAACCTTTTTTGAATGGAATGCGTGGTGGTGAACAGGTGGAGGTAGATGCTGCCGGGCGTAAGATACGGTCAATATCACTGAAGCCTTCTGTTTCAGGCGGAAATATCTATCTGACAATAGACAAAGATCTGCAGACTCTGGCGGAAAGATGTTTGAAAGATAAAAAAGGGGCTATTGTGGCCCTAAACCCAAATAATGGGGAGATTCTTGCCATGGCTAGCAGCCCCTGTTTTGATCCCAATCTTTTTATCGAGGGAATAGACAGGACTACATGGGGGAGAATTGTTTCCTCAAAGGATTTCCCCCTGCAGAACAGGGCGTTATCCGGCCAATATCCGCCCGGATCGATATTTAAAATTGTCATTGCTCTGGCGGGGCTCGAAGAAGGTATTATTGACCCGGAGGAGGAGTTGTTCTGCAACGGTACATATACTTTGGGAGAGCATACATATCGATGCTGGCAAAAGTATGGGCATGGGATGGTTAATCTACGCAGGGCACTGGTAGAATCATGCGATGTTTATTTTTACAAGATGGGGGAAAGGCTTGGGGTCGATAAAATTGCTCGTTATGCAAGGAGACTCGGCCTTGGGAAGGTGACCGGTTTCCCCGTGGGTCATGAGAAGGAAGGCCTGATACCAACCAGCAAATGGAAGTTGAAGAGATTTGGTGTTCCCTGGCAATTGGGGGAGACAATTTCCATGTCTATCGGGCAGAGCTTTGTTCTGGTTACTCCGATCCAGATGGCGTCAATGATGGCAACTGTTTTCAACGGAGGATTCATATTCAAACCTCAGATAATAAAACGGGCGGGCAAGGGAGGAGGTGATAAAGGCTACAATTTTAAGCCCAAGATGATCGGAAACGCCGGGTTTAAGAAGGAAAATCTGGATTTCATAAAAAGTGCACTTGTCGGCGTGGTAAACGATACACGTGGCACTGGTTGGAGGGCAAAGTTAAAAAATATAAAGGTCGCCGGAAAGACAGGAACCGCTCAGGTTATTACCCTTGAAAAGGAAAAAGAAAAGGACTTTAATGCTGATGAAATCCCTTCCAGGTTCAGGGACCATGCCTGGTTCGTCGCTGTTGCTCCTGCTGAAAAACCCCGGATCGCACTTGCCATAATAATTGAGCATGGCGGGCATGGTGGAAAGGTAGCAGCACCTATCGCCAAAAGAATGATAATGTCATATCTGGAAAAAAGCCTAGAGGTTTTTGCATGCCGCCCATAGAATAAATTAGATAATTTGTCCAGTCTGTCATCATTTGGACAAGTGGTTCTCAGAGGGTAAAGATGTTTGATCGTAGATTGATACAGAATTTTGATTGGATTTTACTTTTATTGCTGTTGGTTTTAGCTGCTATCAGCATTCTTAACCTATACAGCGCCACGTATGCTATCCGGGATGTAGGAGGATCACAGGTTTTCGTGAAACAGATTTACTGGTTCTTGATCGGATTTGCTGCATTTTTTCTGATGACCACTTATAATTACTCAGTTTTAGAGCGGTTCGCTTACCCGATATACTTTATCTCCATAGCTCTTTTGGTTTTAGTACTGCTTGTGGGAAAGGTTGCATCGGGTTCTCAGAGGTGGTTGGATCTTGGTCTCATTTCCTTCCAGCCGTCCGAGATGGCAAAAATTTCAATTTTGATAGTACTTGCCAAATTTTTCAGCAAAAAGGGCGGGTATAGGGAGTATCGTTTGAGAGATCTTTGGCAACCATTTTTACTCATTATGATACCGTTTGTTTTGATCTTAAAGGAGCCTGATCTTGGCACAGCTCTCCTTCTGGTGGTAATATCTTTTTCCGTGATTCTGTTTGTGAAAGTGCATTGGAAATCCCTGGTGATTCTGGTAGCGTCAGCCTTATCTGTGGCTCCTTTTATATGGCTTGAACTAAAAGATTATCAGCGTCTGCGTATTCTCTCATTTCTAAGGCCGGATATGGACCCGCTCGGCTCAGGATATCACATCAACCAGTCCAAGATTGCCATAGGTTCCGGTTTGTTCTGGGGTAAGGGTTACTTAAAAGGCACGCAGACTCGATTGCATTTTTTACCTGAACAACATACAGATTTTGCATTCTCAGTACTGGGCGAGGAATGGGGATTCATAGGTTCCGTGCTGCTCTTGCTTCTTTATCTGTTTTTAATTCTGTGGGGACTAAATATAGCAAAGAATTCAAAGGACAAATTTGGCTCAATTCTGGCAATTTGTATTGTTGCTTCCACTTTCTGGGAAGTTGTCGTGAATGTGGGAATGGTTACTGGTTTGCTGCCGGTAGTAGGGATCCCGCTCATACTTTTCAGTTATGGTGGCTCAGCTCTCATCTCGACCATGGCTGCTTTGGGACTCCTTATGAATATCAGTATGAGGCGTTTTATGTTTCAGTAAGTATAGTTCTGTGCGTTATCAGAAGTCCTTTGCATCAAGTTGAACTAATTTGTCCACTTATTGTTTTTGCCATCTTTCAACTGACGGCAGTCAGCTTTTATTAAAAGTTACAGCCCCAGTTCATCTGATATTTCCTGCATAGCTGCAAGGCAAATTGCTGCAAAATCGTCAATGTCCATCCCCAGTTTTTCGCACTCCATAATAGTGTTTCGATTTACACTGGCGGCAAAGGATTTTTCCTTCATTCTTTTTTTTATTGATTTGGGTTTGACGCTTTTGATTTTTTTGTCGGGGTATACAAGCGTGGTGGCTATAATCAATCCTGTTATGGTTTCACCGGCCGCCAGTGCAAAATGAAATTTTTCGGTGCGTTTTTCTCCGTGGGCACTTTCATTGTGAAGCTTTATGGCACGGATGATTTCCTCGTCAAGGCCTTTAAGCCTGAGGATCTTTTCCGCTTCGAGGGTGTGCC